>NZ_JBSFYR010000057.1:0-49450 GCF_053599875.1 Streptomyces sp. NPDC005151
ATGTCGATGGTGGCGACCAGGAACCACTTGCCGCCCCGGAACACCAGGTCGGATTCGCCCTTGCGGTGCTCGACCAGCTGCTTGAGCGCCGCCGGTGAGCAGAGGAACCGCAGGTTCTTCACCCGGCCCGCAAGGGTCCAGATCGAGACCGTCCGAGCGTCGTACTGCCAGGAAAGACACCGGTCGTCGTAGGTGTGCGCCGCGTCCGGGCGGAAGACGACCGGCTTGGACTCCGCCCTGCGACGCCGGTTCGATCCCTCGGGGCCGAGGTTCCCGGCCCGGATATTCGCCCGCAGCGTCGCATACGCGTCCACCACGCGCTTGATGGCGTGCTGCGCCGCCTGCGCCCCCAGGCCACGGGCCTTGAGTTCGCCGTAACACAGCTTCCGCAAGGGTGTCTGGCGGCCCTTGAGCCCGTGGTGCTCGAACGCCACGGCCGACACCCAGTTCGCCGCGCTGTTGACCGTGCGCAGGGTCGCCTCAAGGGCCGGCGCCTGCATGGCATCCGGCATGAGACGAACCTGCACAACGAGTTTCACGGATGTAACTCCATCATCGTGTCTATGTCACCAAGGTGGGAACCAAACCCCGATATCCGCAGGGGTCGTAGCGTCGTCTACATTCTTCACGCACATCTGGTCTTCACTCCGAAGTACCGGCGTCACGTCTTCGCCGGCGAGATCCTGACCCGCTGCGAGGAGGTCATGCGCGAGGTGTGCGCGAAGGCCAACGCGGAACTACGCGAGTTCAACGGCGAGACCGACCATGTCCATCTCCTTGTGCACTACCCGCCTCAAATCAAGCTCTCCGCCCTGGTCGGCAGCCTCAAGGGCGTGTCCGCGCACTATCTCCGCAAGGAGTTCCCCGACCACATCCGCAAGTACCTGTGGGGCGACCACCTCTGGTCACCCTCGTACTTCGCCGCCTCCTGCGGTGGCGCCCCGTTGGCGATGGTCAAGGAGTACATCGAGAACCAGAAGCGACCCGACTGAGCGCGGCGCCGTGGTGGGAGCATTCCGGAGCGATACGGCGGCGCTCCGCGCCGCCCGACTCAGGATGCAATTCCTCCCGAGCCCGGAAGGGCCGGGGTTCCTTGCAAGATCATGCTGAACCCGGGTGCCCACAGCGGGGGCGGGGCGGCTCAGCCGGAGCCGAACCGCTCCCAGAGCCGGGGAAAGCGTTCGGCCAGCGCCGCGTCGTCCTCGAAGCGGACGGGCGCGCCCTGCGGCTCGGAGGCCTGCGGCGGAAGGCCGAGGTCCGGCGTGACGACGCCGGTGAGCTGTTCGTACGCCTCGTCGGCCGCATAGCCGAGATCCTCGGCGTCCCCGTCGATCTCCTCGTCGAACTCGTCGAGCAGTTCGGCGAGGCTGTCCGGATCGTGCACCGCCCCCTCGAAGACCTCCCGCCCCTGGCCGATCAGCCAGCACCGGAAGAAGTCGAAGGCGTCGTCGCTCGCGCCGCCGAGCAGCACGGCGGCGGCGCCCCACAGGTCCCAGTGGTACGCGCGGTTGTAGCGGGCCTCGAAGTGCCGGGCGAAGTCCAGCACGGATTCCGGATCGAGCTGCACCAGCCGGTCGACGAGCAGGTCGGCATGGTCCTCGGGGTCGCCCTCGGCGGCCTCTCGGGTGCTGTCGATGATCTCCCAGAACTCCGTCTCGTCCATCACGGGTCAAGCATCGGCCTTGGTGGCAGGCGATGCACGCGGAGACACGAAGCCTTCAGCGATAGAGGCCGCTCAGCCGTTCGGCGGCAGCGGCGAAGCGGTTCCGCAACGCGGGCGGTTCGAGGACCTCCAACTCCGGTCCCAGGGACAGCAGCTGGTCGTACGCGACCTCCAGGGACTCCACGGGCAGGGTGACGGTGCGCCACCCGCCGGTGCCGGGCGGGCCGGCCGCGTCCAGTGCGTCCTGGACCGCCGAACGGTCCATGGTGTGCGGCAGTCGGCCTACCCCCGCCTTTGACACCCGTACCGTCACCTCGGTCCGCAGGATGGAGCGGGCGAACCGCGCGGCCTGCTCGTCCCAGAAGCCCGGCAGATCGAAGTCGTCGTCGCGTACGAACCGTCCGTCCGACACGGCCACGGCGGTGAAGCGGTCGATCCGGTACACCCGGAATTCCGTCCCGGCGCGGGCGCACACGTACCAGACCCCGGCCTTGAGAACGAGTCCGTACGGCGCCAGCTCCCGCTCGACCTCACCGCCCGCACCGCCGCGCCGGTAGCGGGCGCTGACCATCCGGTCGTCCCAGACGGCCTCCGCGACGGCGGGCAGCAACTCCGGCGTGACGGGCTCCTGATACCAGCCGGGTGCATCCAGGTGGAAGCGCCGGGCGGCGGTGTCGGAGGCGTCCCGCAGCGAGGGCAGCAGCGCGGCGGACACCTTGAGCCGGGCGGCGGACGCGGCGTCCTGGAGCCCCATCTCGCGCAGCGCGGACGGCAGCCCGGAGAGGAAGAGCGCCTCGGCCTCGTTACGGGCCAGCCCGGTGAGCCCGGTCCGGTACCCGCCGACGAGCCGGTACCCGCCGGCCCGGCCCCGGTCCGCGTACACGGGAACCCCCGCCTCGGAGAGTGCCTGGGCGTCGCGGGCGACGGTCCGTTCGGACACCTCCAGCTCCCGGGCGAGCTCGGCGGCGGTCATGGCGGACCGGGACTGGAGGAGCAGCACCATCTTGATGAGCCGGGCAGCACGCATGGGCCCAAGTGTGCCGTGCCCTCGATCGCCGGCAGGCTCGAAGATGCCCTCGACCGCCGGGCGGGCTCGAAAATCAAGCCCGCCGACGGGGTCCCTCCCATGCCTTCAAGGCTATGGGGGGAGATTGAGGGCAAAAGGCCGGCCGGGTACACCCGGCCGGTGTCACCTCACAGCCCGTACTTCTCCCGGGCCTCCTTGACCGCGGACGCGGTCACCTCGCCGCGCCGCGCCAGCTGGGCCAGCGCCGCGACCGTGATCGACTGCGCGTCGACCCCGAAGTGGCGGCGGGCCGCGTCACGCGTGTCGGACAGACCAAAGCCGTCCGTGCCGAGCGAGGACCAGTCCTGCTCCACCCACTGGCTGATCTGGTCCGGCACCTGCCGCATCCAGTCGCTGACCGCGAGGACCGGGCCCGGTGCGCCTTCCAGCGCCTGGGTCACGTACGGCAGCCGCTGCTCGCCGTGGAGCAGCGCCTCGTCGCACTCCAGCGCCTCGCGGCGCAGCTCGCCCCAGGACGTGGCGGACCAGACGTCGGCCGTGACACCCCAGTCCGCGGCGAGCAGTTCCTGGGCCTCCAGGGCCCAGTGGATCGCCGTGCCGGAGGCCAGCAGCTGCAGGCGCGGCGCATCCGCCGTGGCGGGCGTGCCCTCCTTGAAGCGGTAGAGGCCCTTGACGATGCCCTCCTCGACGCCTTCCGGCATTGCGGGCTGCGGCTTCGGCTCGTTGTAGACCGTCAGGTAGTAGAAGACGTTCTCGGCCTCGGGGCCGTACATCCTCCGCAGACCGTCCTTGACGATGACCGCGATCTCGTACGCGAACGCCGGGTCGTAGTTGAGCGACGCCGGGTTCGTGGCCGCGATCAGGTGCGAGTGGCCGTCCGCGTGCTGGAGCCCCTCACCGGTCAGAGTGGTCCGGCCCGCGGTGGCGCCGACGATGAAGCCCTTGCCGAGCTGGTCGGCGAGCTGCCACATCTGGTCGCCGGTCCGCTGCCAGCCGAACATCGAGTAGAAGATGTAGAAGGGGATCATCGTCTCGCCGTGCGTCGCGTACGACGTCGACGCGGCGATGAAGTCGGCCATGGCCCCGGCCTCGGTGATCCCCTCGTTGAGGATCTGGCCGTCCTTGGCCTCCCTGTAGTACATCAGCTGGTCGCGGTCGACCGGCTCGTACGTCTGGCCCAGCGGCGAGTAGATACCGGCCGACGGGAACAGCGACTCCATGCCGAAGGTACGGGCCTCGTCCGGGACGATCGGTACCCAGCGCTTGCCGGTCTCCTTGTCCCGCATCAGCTCCTTGGCCAGGCGCACGAAGGCCATCGTGGTGGCCATCTCCTGCTTGCCGGACCCCTTCTTCAGCGCGGCGAACGCCCGCTCCTCCGGCTCGGGCAGTGCCACCGAGTGCACCCGGCGGGCCGGGGCGGGGCCGCCGAGGGCGGCGCGGCGCTCCTGGAGGTAGCGCACCTCGGGGGAGTCGGCGCCCGGGTGGCCGTAGGGCACCAGGCCGTCGTCGAAGGCGCTGTCCGGGATCGGGAGTCCGAGCAGCTCGCGCATGCCCTTGAACTCGTCGACCGTCAGCTTCTTCATCTGGTGGTTGGCGTTCTTGGACTCGAAGCCCTTGCCGAGCGTGTAGCCCTTCACCGTCTGGGCGAGGATCACGGTCGGCGCGCCCTTGTGCTCGACGGCCGCCCTGTACGCCGCGTACACCTTGCGGGCCTCGTGGCCGCCGCGGGAGGTGTAGAAGCACTCGGCGATCTTCGCGTCCGTGAGCAGTTTCGCCAGCTCGGCGAGGGCGGGCTCGGCGCCGAAGAAGTGCTCGCGGATGTACGCGACGTCGCGGGTGGCGTACGTCTGGAACTGGGCGTCCGGGACCTCCCGGAGCCGGCGGACCAGCGCGCCGGTGGTGTCCAGCTGGAACAGCTCGTCCCAGGCGTTGCCCCAGAGCGTCTTGATGACGTTCCAGCCGGCGCCGCGGAACGCGCCCTCCAGCTCCTGGACCACGCGGAAGTTGGCGCGGACCGGGCCGTCGAGGCGCTGCAGGTTGCAGTTGATGACGAAGGTCAGGTTGTCGAGCCGCTCACGGGCCGCGAGGGCGAGGGCCGCGGTCGCCTCGGGCTCGTCCATCTCGCCGTCGCCGAGGAAGGCCCAGACGTGCGAGTTCGACGTGTCCTTGATGTTGCGGTTGGCCAGATAGCGGTTGAAGCGCGCCTGGTAGATGGCCGAGAGCGGGCCGAGGCCCATCGACACGGTGGGGAACTCCCACAGCCAGGGCAGCCGCCGCGGGTGCGGGTAGGACGGCAGACCGTCGCCGCCCGACTCCTGGCGGAAGTTGTCGAGCTGCTGCTCGCTGAGCCGGCCGTCGAGGAAGGCGCGGGCGTAGATGCCGGGGGAGGCGTGGCCCTGGATGTAGAGCTGGTCGCCGGAGCCGTCCCCCTCCTTGCCGCGGAAGAAGTGGTTGAAGCCTGTCTCGTACAGCCAGGCTGCCGAGGCGAAGGTGGCGATGTGGCCGCCGACGCCGAACCGGGAGCCGCGGGTGACCATCGCGGCCGCGTTCCAGCGGTTCCACGCGGTGATCCTGGACTCCATCTCCAGGTCGCCGTCGAACGCAGGCTCGGCGGCGGTCGGGATGGAGTTGACGTAATCGGTCTCCAGCAGCTTGGGCAGCGCGAGACCGGCGCCCTCGGCGTGCTGCAGCGAGCGGCGCATCAGGTACGCGGCGCGGTGCGGGCCCGCGGCCTTGGTGACGGCATCGAGGGAGGCCGCCCATTCGGCGGTCTCCTCCGGGTCACGGTCCGGGAGCTGGTCGAGCTCGCTCGGAAGCTTTCCTACGGGGTCGGTCATGATCGCCGCCTTCCGGAGAGGAGGGGGGTGGAGAAAGGCCCTGACTGGCAGGACAGGGCGATGGGGCCGGTGGGCCCGCGGAGTGAACTGTAAAACGCTGATCGATGATCGATCAAAGGATGAAGGGCAAAACTTCTCGATATGAAGAAATTGGCATCCGGTGCCCTGTTTCACGGCACGGAGTGACATCAGAAATAGGATGAATCCGGGCGCTCGCCTGCACGGCTGAGCGCCCGACCACGCAACTGCGTACCTGCCTCAGGCGCGCGGCGCGCATCCCAGGACATGCGCCTTCACCAGCACACCGATGTCCGGGTCCTTGCGCAGGAACGCGTCGATGAGTGCCTCGTGCTCCTCCGCGTACGACTTCTGCACCGTCCCCAGCCACCGGATCGAGAGCGCCGTGAACACCTCGATGCCCAGACCCTCCCAGGTGTGCAGCAGTACGGCGTTCCCGGCGGCCCGCACCAACTCCCGGTGGAACGCCACCGTGTGCCGCACCTGCGCCTCGCCGTCGGCCAGCCGGTCGGCCTCGTACAGCGCCGCCACATGCGGCGACAGCCGCGAGCAGTCCTCGCCGAGCGCCGGAGCCGCCAGCTCTGCCGCGATCTGCTCCAGACCGGCCCGTACCGGGTAGGACTCCTCCAGATCGGCGGCGGTCAGATTCCGGACCCGTACGCCCTTGTTGGGCGCCGACTCGATCAGCCGGAGGGTCTCCAGCTCCCGCAGCGCCTCGCGTACGGGCGTCTGGCTGACCTCCAGCTCGGTGGCGATCCGGCGCTCCACGATCCGCTCGCCCGGCTTCCAGCGCCCGCTGACGATCCCGTCCACGATGTGCTCGCGGATCTGTTCGCGCAGCGAGTGGACGACGGGCGGGGTCATGAGGGCTCCTTCGGGGAAACCGGTGCTGCCGATCCGACCGGTGCGGGCGAGGCAACCGGTGGTGTCTGAGGGCTGTCCCGTCATCCCTGGCGGGCGCACGACGACAGCTACGGCACCTCGCTGCGTTGTCGGAACACCCGAATACGCCCAGTATGAGGGCGCTCCTCCACCTTGCGATGCACCGCATCCGACGCCGTGCGCTGATCCGCCAGGGAATACGGGACAGCCCTTAGACAATACGGCGGCGCCCCCGCCCGGAAGGGTTCCGGTCGGGGGCGCCGCTGGTGAGGCTGGTTACAACCGTGGTGCTCAGAGGCCGAGCTCGACCTCGAACTCGCCGGCCTCCAGGATCGCCTTGACCGCAGTCAGGTAACGGGCGGCGTCCGCACCGTCCACCAGACGGTGGTCGTAGGAGAGCGAGAGGTACGTCATGTCGCGGACACCGATGACGGTGCCCTCGGCGGTCTCGATGACCGCCGGACGCTTGACGGTGGCACCGATGCCCAGGATGGCGGCCTGGTTCGGCGGCACGATCACGGTGTCGAACAGCGCACCGCGCGAGCCGGTGTTGCTGATGGTGAAGGTGGCACCGGACATGTCGTCCGGGGTCAGGCCGCCGCCGCGGGCCTTGCCGGCCAGCTCGGCGGTCTTCTTCGAGATACCGGCGATGTTCAGGTCGCCCGCACCCTTGATGACCGGCGTCATCAGACCCTTCTCGGCGTCCACGGCGATGCCGATGTTCTCCGAGTCGAAGTACGTGATGGTGCCCTCGTCCTCGTTGATCCGGGCGTTGATGACCGGGTGGGCCTTCAGCGCCTGGGCCGCCGCCTTCACGAAGAACGGCATCGGGGACAGCTTGACGCCCTCACGGGCGGCAAAGGCGGCCTTCGCCTGGTTGCGCAGCTTCATCAGCTTCGTGATGTCGACCTCGACGACCGAGGTCAGCTGGGCCTGCGAGTGCAGCGCCTTCATCATGTTGTCGCCGATGACCTTGCGCATGCGGGTCATCTTGACCGTCTGACCGCGCAGCGGGGACGCCTCCAGCTTCGGCGCCTTCGCGGCTGCCGGGGCAGCCGCGAAGGGGGCCGGAGCGGCAGCGGCGGCCTTGGCGGCCTCCGCGGCGGCGACGACGTCCTGCTTGCGGATACGGCCACCGACGCCGGTGCCCTTGACCGCACCGAGGTCGACACCGTTCTCGGCGGCGAGCTTGCGGACCAGCGGCGTGACGTACGCACCGTCGTCGACGGAGGCCGCAGCCGGAGCCACCGGGGTGACCGGAGCCGGAGCAGCGACCGGAGCCGGGGCCGGGGCGGCCACGGGCGCCGGGACGGCGGGCGCCGCCGGGGCCGGAGCGGCCACCGGGGCGGGGGCAGCGGCCACCGGAGCCGGAGCGGCCGGAGCCGGAGCGGCCACGGGGGCCGGAGCGGCCGGAGCCGGGGCAGCCGCCGGGGCGGCACCCGCGGCACCGATGACGGCGAGCTTCGCGCCGACCTCGGCGGTCTCGTCCTCGGCGACCACGATCTCCAGCAGCACACCGGAGACCGGGGCGGGGATTTCGGTGTCGACCTTGTCCGTGGAGACCTCGAGCAGCGGCTCGTCCTCCGTGACCTCCTCGCCGACCTCCTTCAGCCAGCGGGTGACAGTGCCCTCGGTGACGCTCTCGCCGAGCGCCGGGAGGGTGACGTCCGTACCGGCGGCGGCACCGGCCGGGGCAGCAGCCGGAGCCGCGGCCACGGGGGCCGGGGCGGCGGGGGCCGCCGCGACCGGCGCCGGAGCAGCCGCGGGCTCGGCGGCCGGAGCCGCGGCCGGGACGGCTGCACCCGTGCCGTCGTCGATGACGGCCAGCTCGGCGCCGACCTCGACGGTCTCGTCCTCGGCGACCTTGATGGACGCGAGGATGCCGGCGGCGGGCGCCGGGATCTCGGTGTCGACCTTGTCGGTCGAGACCTCGAGCAGCGGCTCGTCGGCCTCGACGCGCTCGCCCTCGGCCTTCAGCCAGCGGGTGACAGTGCCCTCGGTGACGCTCTCACCGAGCGCCGGAAGGGTTACGGAAACCGACATGGTTTCAGTTGCTCCTTACGAAAGTGCGGAAGTGGGTCGGTCGTCGCGCCCGGGACTGGATCAGTCGTGGGAGTGGAGGGGCTTGCCGGCCAGGGCCAGGTGGGCCTCGCCGAGCGCTTCGCTCTGCGTCGGGTGGGCGTGGATGAGCTGCGCGACCTCGGCCGGCAGCGCCTCCCAGTTGTAGATCAGCTGGGCTTCGCCGACCTGCTCGCCCATACGGTCACCGACCATGTGGACGCCGACCACGGCACCGTCCTTGACCTGGACGAGCTTGATCTCGCCCGCGGTCTTGAGGATCTTGCTCTTGCCGTTGCCCGCAAGGTTGTACTTCAGAGCGACGACCTTGTCCGCGCCGTAGAGCTCCTTGGCCTTGGCCTCGGTGATGCCCACGGAAGCGACCTCGGGGTGGCAGTACGTCACCCGGGGGACACCGTCGTAGTCGATCGGGACGGTCTTCAGACCGGCCAGCCGCTCCGCCACCAGGATGCCCTCGGCGAAGCCGACGTGCGCGAGCTGCAGCGTCGGGGCCAGGTCGCCCACGGCCGAGATGGTCGGAACGTTGGTCTGCATGTACTCGTCGACGAGGACGTAGCCGCGGTCCATCGCGACGCCGGCCTCCTCGTAGCCCAGACCCTGCGAGACCGGGCCGCGGCCGATCGCGACCAGCAGCACCTCCGCCTCGAACGTCTTGCCGTCGGCGAGGGTCACGCGGACACCGTCCTGCGTGTACTCGGCGCTCTGGAAGAACGTACCGAGGTTGAACTTGATGCCGCGCTTGCGGAAAGCGCGCTCAAGAAGCTTCGAGCTGTTCTCGTCCTCGACCGGAACGAGGTGCTTCAGACCCTCGATGATCGTGACGTCGGTGCCGAAGGACGTCCACGCCGAGGCGAACTCGACGCCGATGACGCCGCCGCCCAGGACGATCGCGGACTTCGGGACGCGGTCCAGCTTCAGCGCGTGGTCCGAGGAGATGATCCGGTTGCCGTCGATCTCCAGGCCCGGCAGCGACTTCGGCACGGAGCCGGTCGCCAGGAGCACGTGGCGGCCCTGGATGCGCTGGCCGTTCACATCCACCGAGGTGGGGGAGGAGAGCCGTCCCTCACCCTCGACGTAGTGCACCTTGCGGGAAGCGATGAGACCCTGCAGACCCTTGTACAGGCCCGAGATCACGTCGTCCTTGTACTTGTGGACGGCCTCGATGTCGATGCCCTCGAAGGTGGCCTTGACGCCGAACTGGCCGGCCTCGCGTGCCTGGTCGGCGATCTCGCCGGCGTGCAGCAGCGCCTTCGTGGGGATGCAGCCGTTGTGCAGGCAGGTGCCGCCGACCTTGCCCTTCTCGATCAGAGCGACGTCCAGGCCCAGCTGCGCTCCGCGCAGGGCCGCGGCATAACCGCCGCTACCACCGCCGAGGATCACTAGGTCGAAAACGGTGCTGGCGTCGTTCGCCACGTCACGTCCTCCATGCATGTGCGCCGTACGCCGGGCCCCGTCGCTGGGGGATGACCGGCCGGTCGGCTGGTGTTCGGCCGCTTTTGTTATTCGGCCCTGTGGTGGGGGGCCCTGTCCTGCCGAGAACCCATCTTCGCACTTGTTGACGGTGGGCGGGACGCGGGGCCCGGATCCGGGACGGACGATCATCCGTTCCGGAAGGTTACTGCTGCGTAGAGATTGGTAGCAGCGGCGCGAAGCGCCGCGGTGGAAGGGTGGTGGTGGGAGACAGGTGGGAGTGCGGATTTCGTTGAGAGCGAAACCTGTGCGCACCGTGCATCGATGCCGACGGGTGAACACGTACGGCCCCGGACGTATGCCCGGGGCCGTACGCACGGAGCATCCTCAGCCGAGGTCCCCGGCAGCGGTGCGCTCCGCCAGCTTCACCAGCGTGCGGACCGCGGAACCGGTGCCGCCCTTCGGCGTGTAGCCGTACGGCGCGCCCTCGTGGAAGGCCGGACCCGCGATGTCCAGGTGCGCCCAGGCGATGCCCTCGCCCACGAACTCCTGCAGGAACAGACCGGCCACCAGGCCGCCGCCCATCCGCTCACCCATGTTGGCGATGTCGGCGGTCGGGGAGTCCATGCCCTTGCGCAGGTCGGCGGGGAGCGGCATCGGCCAGGAGGCCTCGCCGACCTCCTCGGCGATCTCGTGGATGGACGTACGGAAGGCGTCGTCGTTCGCCATGATGCCGAAGGTGCGGTGGCCCAGCGCCAGGACCATCGCTCCGGTCAGGGTCGCCACGTCGACGATCGCGTCCGGGTTCTCCTCGGAGGCGCGGGTCAGCGCGTCGGCGAGGACGAGCCGGCCCTCGGCGTCCGTGTTCAGCACCTCGACGGTCTTGCCGCTGTACATGCGCAGCACGTCACCCGGGCGGGTGGCGTTGCCGGACGGCATGTTCTCGGCGAGCGCCAGCCAGCCGGTGACGTTGACCTGGAGGCCGAGGCGGGCGGCCGCGACGACGGCCGCGAACACGGCGGCGGCGCCGCTCATGTCGCACTTCATCGTCTCGTTGTGACCGGCCGGCTTCAGCGAGATGCCGCCCGAGTCGTAGGTGATGCCCTTGCCGACCAGGGCCAGGGTCTTCTCCGCCTTCGGGTGCGTGTAGGCGAGCTTCACCAGGCGGGGGCCGTGGGTCGAGCCCTGGCCGACGCCCAGCAGACCGCCGAAGCCGCCCTTGACGAGCGCCTTCTCGTCGAAGATCTGCACCTTGATGCCGTGCTCCTTGCCGGCGGCCGTGGCCACGGCGGCGAAGGACTCGGGGTACAGGTCGTTCGGCGGGGTATTGATCAGGTCGCGGGCGCGGTTGATCTCCTCGACGACCGCGGTGGCACGCTCTGCGGCCGCCTTGAACGCCTTGTCGCGCGGCTGGGCGCCGAGCAGGGCGACCTCGGCGAGCGGCAGCTTGGCGCCGTTGCCGTTCTTCTTGTCCTTCGGCGCGAGCTTGTTCTCGCCGCCCTGGTACGCGGTGAAGGCGTACGCGCCGAGCAGTGCGCCCTCGGCGACGGCCTCGGCGTCCTCGACGGACGTGATCGGCAGCGCGAAGCCGGCCTTCTTCGAACCGGTCAGCGCACGCGCGGCGCAGCCGGCGGCCCGGCGCAGTGCCTCGCCGTCGAACGCCGCGTCCTTCTCCGGGGCCGGACCGAGTCCGACCGCGATGACGACCGGGACCTTGAGGCCGTCCGGTGCGGGGAGCTTGGTCACTTCGCCCTCGGCACCAAAGGCGCCCAGGGTCTCCAGGACGGTGGCGAGCTTTCCGCCGAACGCCTTGTCCACGGCCTCGGCGCCCGGTGCGACGACCGGGCCCTTGGCTCCCTTGGCGACGCCGACGACAAGTGCGTCGGCGCGCAGCGTCGCCGCACCGGCAGTGCTGAGAGTGAGAGCAGTCACGGTGGTGAAATCTCGCTTCCGTTGAGTTCGTTGTCGGTCGAGGGGTGGGCCGACCGTGCCCGGCGCATCGTAGACGCCGCCGCAATGTGCCGGGAATGAGCCTACGCGCGCCTTTGCTGCGGGATCACGGCGGCGGGCCGTCTGCGGCCCGTTCCGGCGGTACGGCTCCGGCCCCCGGCCGGCCCGGTCGGGGGCTGCGATGGCGGAACCGGCCCGGGAAGCAGGGTCACCGTGTGGAGTACGAGGTGCCGGTGGCATGGTTCTGCCCGGAGTCGACGAGGCTGCGTCTGAGCTCGCTCCGCAAGAAGTACGACCTGGGCACCTGGCGCCGGAGCTGCACGGCGGGCCCGTCCGCGGATTGAGGAGAAGACGGAAACGGGCCGCCCCGCACCCCCGTCCGCCTACCCCAGGGCCAACGTCACCAGCGCCGCCGTCGCCGCCGTCTCCGCGACCGCCCCGAAGACATCCCCGGTCACGCCCCCGAACCGCCGCACACAGTGCCGCAGCAGCAGCTGCGCGCCCATCAGCCCGGCCACTACGGCAAGGCCGTGGTGCAGCGCGCCGTACCCGCCGAACACCGCCCCCGCCCCCGACCCCACGGCCACCACCGCGACCGTCACAGCCGCCGCCGCCCCCATCGGCACCGTTCCCGCCACCGCTGCCCCCAGCCCCTCCGGCCGGGCCGGAGGCACGCCCTGACGGGATGCCAGCGTGAGCGCGAGGCGGGCGGTGACCCCCGCGACGACCGCCGCCACCGCGCCGTGCGCCCAGCCCTCCCCGTACAGCTCATGGAGGACCGCGACCTGGGCCAGGAGGACGAACAGCAGGGTGATGACACCGAATGGCCCAATGTCCGACTGCTTCATGATGCGCAACGCGTCCGCCGCGGGCTTGCCGCTGCCGAGCCCGTCCGCCGTGTCGGCGAGTCCGTCGAGGTGCAGCCCCCGAGTGAGGGCCGCGGGCACCGCGGCGGAGGCGACCGCCGCGAGCAGCGGCCCGGACCCGAGCAGCAGCAACAGTGCGCCGGGGACCGCCGCGAGCAGCCCCACCACCAGACCGGCGAGCGGGGCGCTCAGCATCCCGGCACGGGCGGCCCCGCGGTCCCAGCGGGTGACGCGGACGGGGAGCACGGTCAGGGTGCCGAAGGCGAAACGTATGCCGTGGCTGTTCAGGGAGGTCACGGCGCGCAGGCTAATCCCTCGGCCGGACCGCTAGATTGGCCGAAACGCTGCAAAGCACTGCAAAGGCGGATCAACGGGAGTGGTGGCATGGGTCACTGGTTCGAT
Source organism: Streptomyces sp. NPDC005151 (assembly GCF_053599875.1). Taxonomy (NCBI): domain Bacteria; kingdom Bacillati; phylum Actinomycetota; class Actinomycetes; order Kitasatosporales; family Streptomycetaceae; genus Streptomyces; species Streptomyces sp. NPDC005151. The sequence continues at coordinate 13,135 of NZ_JBSFYR010000057.1, forward strand.
CAGAACTTTGTCGAGCCGGGGAAGCTGCCCCTGCTTCTCGCCCTGGCCGCCTTCGTGCTGACCTTCGCCATCACCCGTCTCATCACCCGGATGATCAGGTCCGGGAAGGGGCCGTTCCGCAACATCACGCCCGGCGGGGTGCACGTCCACCATGTGGTGCCCGGTGTGGTGCTGACGGTGATCGGCGGCTTCGGCGCGGTCTCCAGCGGACGGTACGGCGTCGCGGCGGGCGTCTGCGCGGTGATCTTCGGGACGGGCGCGGGACTGGTGCTGGACGAGTTCGCCCTGATCCTCCATCTCGACGACGTGTACTGGTCCGAACAGGGCCGCCAGAGCGTCGAGGTCGTCGTCCTCACCGCGGCGCTCGTCCTGCTCCTCCTCGGCGGCTTCTCGCCGCTCGGGGTGAACGAACTGACCAGCGATCAGCAGCAGGGCCGGCTCGGCATCGTCCTGACCCTGCTGATCAACTTCTGCTTCGTACCGATCGCCCTGTTCAAGGGCAAGGCGCGGATGGCGGTGATCGGCACCCTGGTGCCGTTCATCGCCCTGTTCGGGGCGATCCGGCTGGCCCGGCCGACGTCGATGTGGGCGAAGAGGTTCTACCGCAACCGGCACCGCGCCCGTTCCAGGGCGATGCTGCGCGCATATCACCACGACCGGCGCTGGGTGGGGCCACGCCGCAGGTTTCAGGACCTCATCGGCGGAGCGCCGGACCGGGACCGGCTTCCCACGCCCAAGTCCTGATCGCTGCGGGCGGACAGTTGCCGACGCCGGTCGTGCCGGGCGGTGAGACCGCACAGGATCAGCACCGCGGCGATTGCCGCCAGGTGTTCCTTGCCCGCCAGGTTGTTCTTGAAGATCACTTCGATGACCATCACCGCGATCACCACCGCCCCGGTGCGCCACGCCCGGTAGGCGTGGCACACATAGACCGCGAGCCCGACCACCGCCGCCGACGGTCCGGTGTCGACGACCTGCGCGTCGGATGCGGGCAGTCCGAACAGCCCATCGGGGCCGACCGCGACGCCGGTCCGTGCGTACAGTGTCCCGGCCAGCGTGGCGACGTACGCGATGAGCAGCGTGCGCCGTCGTCCGAGACAGACCTCGGCGGCCCCGAACACCACGAGCACCTGCGCCAGCGCACCCCACACCGGCAGATCGAGCGCGGGCACGAACAGCGACAGCGGGGTACGCAGCAGGGCGGTCCACAGCGGGTCCTCGGCCCGCACCGAGCCGAGGACCTGCACCGGACGGAAGCCCCACGGCTGGTTCTGCACCGCATGGAGCAGCGCCGTCAGGCCGACCGCGGCCAGCGTCATCGGGACCGCGCGCAGCCGGGAACGGGTGAGCACCCCGTGTACGGTCGAGAACAGCGGCCCCCACTCGCGGCGGGCGGCCTCGGGCAGCGCCGCCATCGGTCTCATCTACGGGTCGCCAGGTGCGAGCGGTGCAGCCACTTGGGCAGTCCGGGCGCCTCCAGGAACCCTTCGGCGCGGCCCGCGGCGATGCCGATGCGCAGCAGGTCGGAGCTCTTCTCGAAGAGCATGAAACGCGGCTCCCAGATCGGTCGGTACTTGGCGTTGGCGCGGTAGAGCGACTCGATCTGCCACCAGCGCGAGAAGAAGCTGAGCAACGAGCGCCACAGCCTCAGCACCGGTCCCGCGCCCAGCCGCGACCCCCTCTCGAAGACCGACCGGAACATTGCGAAGTTGAGCGACACCTGTGTGATCCCGATCTCTTCTGCGCGCTGGAGGAGTTCGATGACCATGAACTCCATCAGACCGTTCTCGGCGTTCCGGTCACGGCGCATCAGGTCCAGCGAGAGACCGTTCGGGCCCCAGGGCACGAAGCTCAGTACGGCGCGCAATTCGCCGGGGCCGCCCGCTCCTTCGCCTTGCTCCTTCTCCGTCGAGTCACGGCATTCGAGCATCACGCACTGGCCGTCCGCCGGATCGCCGAGCCGCCCCAGCGCCATCGAGAAGCCGCGCTCGGTCTCGCCGTCGCGCCAGTCGTCGGCGCGTCGCACCAGTTCGGCCATCTCCTCGTCGGGGATGTCGGAGTGGCGCCGGATGGTCACCTCGTACCCGGCGCGCCCGATCCGGTTGTACGCCTGGCGGACGGTCCGCATCGCCCGTCCTTCGAGGGTGAACTCGGCGGTCTCCACGATCGCCTCGTCGCCGAGCTCCAGCGCGTCGAGCCCGTGCCGGGCGTAGACCGTGCCACCCTCCTCGCTCACTCCCATCACCGCTGGGATCCAGCCGTGTTCGCGGGCCTCGGCCAGCCATGGTTCGATCGCGCCGGGCCAGGCCTCCAAGTCGCCGATCGGATCACCGGAGGCGAGCGAGACCCCGCCGACCACCCGGTAGGTGACGGCCGCCTTCCCGGTCGGCGACCAGACGACGCTCTTCTCCCGGCGCAGTGCGAAATAGCCGAGCGAGTCGCGTTCGCCGTGCTTTTCGAGGAGGGCGCGGAGCCGGTCCTCGTCCTGCGGGGTGATCGGGTCGACGGCCCGGCGTGAGCGGAACGCCACGTACACGACGGCGATCAGCAGCAGGGTGGAGAGGATGTTGATGACGACATTGGCCCAGCCGGGCACGGTGATGCCGGGGAAGCGGGCTTCGTCGGTCGCGACCGAGATCAGCCGCAGCGCGCCGTAGCGCCAGCGGTCGAGGAAGGTCGACCGGTACTCGTCGTGCGCCGTGTTCGTGACGGTGACCAGCAGGGTGGCGATCAGCGAGGTGACCAGCAGCCCGCCGACGGCGACCACGGCCGCCAGCTTCGCGTTGGACCGGTCACCCTTCGCGTAGAACTCCCGCCGGCCCAGGATCAGCGCCACGACGAACGCGGCTGTCAGCGCCAGGGAGATCCAGTTCTGCGGGTACTGCCGGATCTCGGGAAAGACGATCACGAAGGCGAAGAGCAGGAGCAGGAGGCCGCTCAGCACCATGTTGACGATCCAGGCGGCGCGCTTGCGCCGTCGCATGGTGATCGCGAGGAAGAGGGCGACCACTCCGGAGGAGAAGCCCGCGGTGAGCAGATAGGGCGTGAAGTAGTTCTCGGTGTTGTGCCGACGCAGGTCCTGACCGAGCGTGACCCAGACGGCGCTCAGGAAATTGATGAACGACACGATGCGCAGATACCAGATGGTGAATGCCGCACTGCGTCGTGAGCGGACGGTGCTCCGCCGGGCGTCCTGGCTGACCAATCGGACCTCTCCCATGAAAACCGATCATATGGTGCATCGGACTCCATGAGGAGGCCTGGTGCGGCCGGTGTCCAGTGGTCGGCGGCCGCAGCGCAGCAGGGTCCGTCAGTCGTCGTCCGTGTCGGTCTTCGAGGCGTTGTCCTCGTCGGCCGGCGCACGCTCGGGCAGCTCCGCCGCCAGCGCGGCGGCGGCCTGCACGAGGGGAAGCGCCAGCAGCGCTCCGCTCCCCTCGCCCACGATGACTCCGTGGTCCAGCAGCGGGTTGAGCGCCATCCGGTCCAGCGCCTTCGTCTGTGCCGGCTCGCCGCTCACCTGACCGGCCAGCCACCAGTCCGGCGCCCGGAAGGCGGCCCGCTGAGCGACCAGCGCGCATGCCGACGAGACCACGCCGTCCAGGATCACCGGCAGCCTGCGCACCGCGCACTGCAGCAGGAACCCCGTCATCGCCGCCAGGTCCGCGCCGCCGACCGTGGCCAGCAGCTCCAGCTGGTCGCCGAGGACCGGCCGGGCCCGCCGCAGCGAGTCCCGGATCGCCGCGCACTTGCGCATCCAGGCGAGATCGTCGATACCCGCGCCGCCGCGCCCGGTGACCACCGAGGCGTCCGTGCCGCACAGGGCCGCGATCAGGGTGGCCGCCGCCGTGGTGCCACCGACGCTCAGATCGCCGAGCACCACCAGATCGGTGCCCGAGTCGGCCTCCTCGTCGGCGATCGCGATGCCCAGACGTACCGCCTGCTCGGCCTCCTCGGCCGTCAGCGCGTCCTCGATGTCGATCCGGCCGCTGCCGCGCCGCACCCGGTGACGTACGACCGGCTCGGGCAGCAGCTCCGGCTCGCAGTCCAGGCCGGCGTCGACGATCCGCACCGGTACGGAGAACTGGCGGGCCAGCACGGCCAGCGGCGTCGCGCCCTCCAGCGTGGCCCGGACGAGCTCGTGGGCGGTCCCGGCCGCGCGGCCGGAGACACCGAGCTCGGCCACCCCGTGATCACCGGCGAAGAGCACCACGCGCGGCTGCAGGATCGGTTTGACCGGCACGGCCTGCTGGGCGGCCGAGAGCCACTCGCCCAGCTCGTCGAGCCGGCCGAGGGCGCCCGGGGGCACGATCTGCCGCTCCCGGCGTTCCTCGGCGTCGCGCCGTACGCCGCCGTCGGGGCGTTCGATCAGGTCGGAGAAGTCGTCCAGATTCACGGGGGTCTGCCTCGCGGGTCGTTACGTGGTGTGGGCCGGTGAGCCCGGCGGCGGGCTCATTGCGGAACAGTACCTGCCACGATTCTGACGCCTCATCAGTGCGGCGGCCGGCCCTCAGAGCCTGTCGGTGGCCTCTGACCTGGCGGCCACGCCCTGGCACGCACGCTTCCCGCGTTGCCGAAATGCCCTAGTAGCTCCTTCCCCAAGCTCTCAGCTTCGTTCGAGCAGGGGAGACCCCATCCGAGGGCCTTCCGGCGCCTTGGAATCGCACGCACCAGACCGCGTCCGCTATCCGATCGAAGGCCACCCGACAGGCTCTCAGGCCCCGAAGCGCAGCAGCGTCATCGCGGGGGTCAGCGTCCGCATCCCCGGCGTCAGATGCTGGAGCCGGATCAGTTCTCCCATCGCGCCCCGCCCCCGCGGCAGCCCCAGCGCGCGCACCTCGGTGATGTTCGGATGCGCACTGCGCAGCTTCTTCCGCTCGCCCGGGTTCATCGCCCAGTGCATCGGCGGGACGGTCATGGAGCCGACTTTCGACTTCCCGGCCACCGTCCCCTTCGCCGGCCGGCGCGCCATCGAGTCCAGGACGAGCACCCCGCCCGGCAGCCGTTCGGCGCAGGTCGCCAGGATCTTCCGTACCTCCCAGGGCTGCAGATACATCAGCAGCCCCTGCGTCGTGACGATCACGCCCCGGCCCGCAGGGTCCTCGATCTCGTCCAGCCAGGAGAGATCGGTCGCCGACCGGGAGAGCGTCCGCAGCCGGTCCGAGGAGGGCAGCAGCGCGCGGCGCAACGCTGCCACCTGGGGCAACTCCACGCTCAGCCAGGTGAGCCGCCCGTTGTCGACCCGCCAGAAGCCGGTCTCCAGACCGTCGCCGAGCGCGACGACGGTGGCCTCCGGATACCCGCGCAGATAGCCCTGCACCGTCAGGTCGAAGCAGCGTGAGCGCAGCGCCTGCGCCTGCGAGTGGAAGGCGTTCGGCCGCCCGAAGCGCTCCTCGAAGGGGTAGTCGAGGTCCGCCATGAGCTGCAGCGCCATCGGATCGTCGATGACGGGATAGGGCTGCCCCGCCTCGTACGCCCGGTTGTAGAGCGTCCAGAGCAGGGTCTCCGGAACGCCTTCCAGCATCGGCCTCACTCGCGCCATGTCCGCTCCCTTCCTGCTGCTGATCCTGTGGCGATGCGGGTCAGCCGCGCAGCGTCAGCGCCTGACCGGCCACCACCAGCAGCACGTGCTCGCACTCGTCGGCGAACGCGGCGTTGAGCCGCCCCAGCTCGTCCCGGAACCGCCGGCCGGCGGCTGTCGCGGGCACCACGCCCGAGCCGGCCTCATTGGTCACGGCGACGACCGTACGCCGCGTTCCGCGCACCGCGCCGACCAGTTCGGTGATCCGCTCCCGCAGCGCACTCTCGCCGCCGTCCGCCCACGCCGCGTCGTCCCAGGCGTTCACCCGGTCCATCGCGTCCGTCAGCCACAGCGACAGGCAGTCGATCAGCAGCGGCGGCCCGTCCGACTCCAGCAGGTCCACCAGCTCACAGGTCTCCTCGGTGCGCCAGGCGGCCGGTCTGCGCTCCTGGTGCAGCCCGACCCGGGCCATCCACTCCGCGTCGCCTTCGCGGCCGCCGCCGGTCGCCACGTACACCACCTCGGGGAAGGTCTCCAGCCGCCGCTCGGCCTCCACCGACTTCCCGGATCGCGCACCGCCCGTCACCAGCGTCCGCCGCGGGACATCCGGTACGGCGTGGTATTCGCCGACCACCAGTGTCGTCCCGTCCGGCACAGTCCGGGCGCCGGCCGCCGCGAGCCGCCGGTCCAGCTCGGGGCCGGTGGGCGCGTCATGGTCCAGATGAACGGCGATGACCTCGGTGGCCGGCCCGATCGCTTCGACGGCCCGCAGCCTGGCGATGGCGTCCGGGCGTCCGGTCACATCACCGACCACCATGTCGTACGGCTCCGCCACCCGGTCCGTGAGACCGGCGGGGGCCGCCCCCGGCGGCATGTACAGCAGCCGCGCGCCCTCCGGGGACGTCACCTCGTACCCGGTCCCCGGCGCGTCCATCGGCACCGCCCGGATCCGGTGCCCGCTGATCAGCGTCAGCACCCGCCCGTCCGGCACCCGTCCGGCCGGGGGCAGCCCGGCGGGCAGCTCCACGGCGGGCCCGTCGTGCGGATGGGTGAGCAGCACCTGCCGTACGCCGGTCAGTGAATGACCCGCGCGTGCGGCGGCGAACACGGCCCCCGGGGTGAGATCGAGCAGCAGCGCGTCGTCGACCAGCAGTGCGGTCGCGGCGCGCGCCCACACCCCGCGGGCGGTGGCGCAGGCGGCGCACGGACATTCGGGGCGCGGCAGCCCGTCGGGGGCTCCGGTGCCGAGCAGTGTCAGTTCCACGCTCCGATCCTCCCGCGTCCCCGCACCGACTGCGCGACCAACCCCATGGATCTCGGTCCGAAAGACCCCAGGCACTAGGCTGCGGGCAGCAACGCGACCCAGGAGGCGGACATGGCGTGGACGTGGCGGTTCGAGAAGTCCGACGGTACGGAGACGGAGCCGGCCCTGCAGCCGGAGGAATTCACGACCCAGGGCGATGCGGAGTCATGGATCGGTGAGTTCTGGAAGGAACTCCTGGACGGCGGGGCGGACCAGGTGACCCTCTTCGAGGACGCGACGAAGATCTACGGCCCGATGAGTCTCCAGGCCGACCAGGGCTGACCCCCGATACGGGCGCACGAGGGCCCCGGGCGCCGTTCCTCGGCATCCGGGGCCCTCGCACGGCAGCGGTCAGATCTCGCCCAGCGTGACGACCGCAGTCCTCTCCACAGCGTCGCGCAGATAGGTCACCTTGACCTTCTGGCCCGGCTTGTCGTTGGCCAGCGTCTCGGCCAGCTCCGTCATCGTCGTGACCCGTGTGCCGCCGATCTTCGTGACGATGTCGCCGACCCGCAGTCCGGCCTTGTCCGCGCCGCCGCCCGCCGTGACGGTGACCAGCGCGATTCCGAACGGCTGGTAGTTGTCGTCGACGACCGTGCGGCCGGTGATGTTCAGCGCCGCCCGGCCCGAGTCGGTGACCTTGCCGCTCTTGATGATCTGGTCGGCCACCGTCTTCACCATCGAGACGGGGATCGCGAACCCTATGCCCGGTGCCGCGCCGTTCATCTGCGGGTCCGTCGCCGCCAGCGTCGGAATGCCGATCACCTCACTGTTCAGGTTCACCAGCGCACCGCCGCTGTTGCCCGGGTTGATCGCCGCCGAGGTCTGCACCATGTTCGCGATGGTCGCCCCGGTGCCACCTTCCGTCCGGCTCTCGCTGACGGTCCGGCCGACCGCCGACACGATGCCCTGGGTGACGCTGCTGGACAGTCCGAGCGGCGAACCCATCGCCAGCACTATCTGGCCGACCTCGACCTTGTTCGTGTTGCCGAACTTCGCCGGCTTCAGCCCGCTCGGTACGTTGTCGAGCTTGATGACGGCCAGGTCCTGCTCCGGATAGGTGGCGACCAGCGAGGCGCCCAGCACCTTCTCGCCGGTGGCGACGGTGACCTTGAACGTCTTCTCCTGGCCGACCACATGGGCATTGGTGATGATATGGCCCTTGCCGTCGTAGACGATGCCGGATCCGAGACTGTTGGCGGCTTGGATCTGTACCACGGAGGGCAGCACATTCCTGATGACGGCCTGGTACTCGGCCTGCAGGTCACCTGCGGCCTGGGAAGTCGCATGCGGCGAGGCCGACTTCGTGGCATCGGCGCTGGCCGAGCCCGAGTCCGAGCAGCCGGACACCAGGGCTATGGCACAGACACCTGCGGTCAGAGGCAGCAGCAGCCGGTACAGACGGCCGCGCGAGTGGGAAGCATCCATGTCTGAAGCATTGCTTTTAACCCCATTGGCGGCCTGTTGGGTTCGGCCGATCGGGTGACGCCCGCTCCTCGTTCATCCCTCAACCATCCCCAGGGATTTCCGGCGGATCATGCCCGGGGTCGCGAGGCCCGGCACGGCACCTCGCGGCGCTGCCGATACGTCGGAACAGCTCGCTGCCTGGACGCTCCGGCGCCTTGCGATGCACCGCACCGGGCGCCGTGAACTGTCCGGCCCTCGTCCGGACGCCCTCTAGTGCCGTGGCCGGCAGTGTTCGCCCCATGAGGAGCGTCGTCCGGTGCGTGCGATCGCAAGGCGGCCGGACGTCCTTGTAGGGGAGCCACCAGGGCTTTTGGCCAACGCGGCGAGCGGGCGTGCTGGGCGGTGCGACGGGGCAGAGCTTGCCGGGAGGGGCACTAGCCGCGCACCCCGCACAGATGCAGCAGCGCGGCAACCCGGCGGTACGGGTCCGTCCGTCCGGCCCGGTCCTCCGCGGCCAGCACCCGGTCGAGTTCCGCGGCGGCCGGCAGCTCCACGTCATCGCTCACCTGGTCCGTGAAGACCCGCACCCCGTACCAGGCGCGCAACGGCGCCGCGATCCCGGCGAGCGTGGCCGTGAGGGCATCCAGCCGGTCGGCGCGGACCGTCAGGCCCAGCCGGTTGGTGTACGTATCCGTGTCGAACGCGGCCAGTGCCGTGTCCCAGTCACCGGCGGTGCCGGGCCGCATCGCCAGCGCGTCGCCGTTCCGTACGAGCAGCGAGAGCAGCCCGCCGGGCGCCAGCATCCGGGCCAGTCCCGCCAGCAGCGCGTCCGGCTCCCGGATGTACATCAGCACGCCGTGGCAGAGCACCACGTCGAAGCTGCCCGGCAGGAAGTGCACGCCCGTGTCCAGGCCGTCGCCCTCGATCAGCCGGACCCGCTCCCGGATGCCCGCGGGCTCGTCCCCGAGCGCCTCGCGGGCGGCCCTCAGCATCTCGGCGTCGGACTCCAGGCCGGTCACCGTGTGGCCGGCCCGGGCCAGCCGCAGCGCCTGCGTGCCCTGTCCCATGCCGACATCGAGGACCCGCAGCCGCTGGCCGACCGGGAAGCGCGCGGCTATCTGCTCGTCGAGCTGCCGGGCAACGAGCTCCTGGCGGACGGTGTTGCGCAGCCCGCCGAGCCCTCTGAGCCACGCCGAGGAGGCCCCGGTGAACCCGTAGTCCCTGGAGTCCCTGAAGAGGGCACCGTCCGGCAGGCCTGCGGACGGACCGCCGACCGAGCCGGAAAGCTCCGCACTCAGGGCCGCTCTCCGCGCTTGACCTGCGGCTTCGGCAGACGGAGCCGACGCATCTGAAGCGTACGCATCAGGCCGTAGGCGACCGCGCCGCGCTTCGGCGTATCGGGGAAGCGTGCGTTCAGCTGCTTCTTCAGCCGGAACGCGAGACCGATCGAGTCGATGACGATCAGCACGATCACGGCGAGCCAGAGCAGCAGCGAGATGTTCTGGATGTTCTGCACCTGGATCACGCTGAGGATCAGGATGATCACCGCGAGCGGCAGGAAGAACTCCGCGATGCAGAAACGCGAGTCCACGAAGTCGCGGACGAACCGCCGCACCGGACCCTTGTCACGGGCCGGCAGGTAGCGCTCGTCGCCGCTGGCGAGCGCCTCGCGCTGTTTGGCCATGTCCACCCGGCGCGCTTCGCGCTGGCGCTTCGTGGCCTCCTTGCGGTCGAGCGGCGCGCCACTGGAGGCACGACGGCGCTGCGACTGGGCATCGCTGCGCTTGGGGGTGGGGCGACCTTTGGGGGCCTGCGGGTCGCGGGGCTGCGTGGAGAGGTCCGCCGTCACCTTGGTGGCGGGGGCCTTCTCATCCTTCGAACGGCTACGGAACACAAAACCCAAGGGTACGGGGTCGGCCGCGACGACCCCAGCCCGGTCGGGAACGATCCGGCAACGGCCTACGTCCTTCCAGGTGTCCCGAGAGGGGCAGAACGGACGTTGCCACCGCTTTCCCGACGGCCACCTACTCCCTGGGCCGGAGCGGTAACCGGGGGCAGTCGTCCTTGGGGAGGACCACATCCGTGCTCGAACAGTGCGGTAATAGAGACAGGGCCCGTACTGTGGGTTCTGTTGGAGTGCTGGAGCCCAGTCCGTCAGAAGGGGGCGCGCGAAGCCCATGAGCGGTGTCATGAAGCGTATGGGGATGATCTTCCGCGCGAAGGCAAACAAGGCCCTTGACCGGGCCGAGGATCCGCGCGAGACCCTCGATTACTCGTACCAGAAGCAGCTGGAGCTGCTTCAGAAGGTGCGCCGCGGTGTCGCCGATGTGGCGACCTCGCGCAAGCGCCTGGAGCTGCAGCTGAACCAGCTGCAGGGCCAGACGTCCAAGCTGGAGGACCAGGGCCGCAAGGCGCTCGCGCTCGGCCGCGAGGACCTGGCCCGCGAGGCGCTGTCCCGGCGCGCCGCCCTCCAGCAACAGGTCACCGACCTGGAGACGCAGCACACGACGCTGCAGGGTGAGGAGGAGAAGCTCACTCTCGCGGCCCAGCGGCTGCAGGCCAAGGTCGACGCCTTCCGTACGAAGAAGGAGACCATCAAGGCCACCTACACCGCCGCCCAGGCGCAGACCCGGATCGGCGAGGCGTTCTCCGGGATCTCCGAGGAGATGGGCGACGTCGGCCTGGCGATCCAGCGGGCCGAGGACAAGACCCAGCAGCTGCAGGCACGCGCCGGTGCGATCGACGAGCTGCTCGCCTCCGGCGCTCTGGACGACCCGACCGGGACGGCGAAGGACGACATCGCCGCCGAGCTGGACCGGATCTCCGGTGGTACGGATGTGGAGCTGGAGCTGCAGCGCATGAAGGCCGAACTGGCCGGCGGTTCCACCCCGCCACAGGCCATCGAGGGCGGCCCGCAGGACGCCGCCCAGCAGCAGTCCTCGCAGTCCCCGCACAGGTTCGACAAGCAGTAAGGCGGACGTCATGATCGTTCGGATCATGGGGGAGGGCCAGGTAGCCCTGGCCGACAGCCACTTCGCTGAGCTCAACAAGCTCGACAACGAGCTGCTCGCCGAGATGGAGAGCGGCGACGGCCCCGGCTTCCGCGCCACGCTCCAGGCGCTCCTCGCCAGGGTGCGCGAGCTCGGCACACCTTTGCCCGACGACTCCCTGGAGCCGTCCGAACTGATCCTGCCGTTGCCGGACGCCACCCTCGAAGAGGTACGCGACATGCTCCGCGACGGCGGTCTGATCCCCGGCTGATGCCGGTCGCTCCAGCATCCGCACGCACTGTGCCCCGTGTCCGGTCCGCCGGCCGCGGGGCACGGTTCTGCCCGGATTTTCGAGTTCTGCGTGCGGTCCCGGCCGCGGGCGGACCGTATCCGTGCGCGACACGCCGTACCGTAGCTTGACGTGACCCCCCTCGGAACCGGGTTCCTGCGCGTCCGGCGCTGGCTGCGCGACCATCCCCTCGCGTTCGACGGTGCGCTCGCCGTGGCCGTACTCCTTGCGATGATCGCCGGATCGTTCACCGACCCGAACGCGCCGAACGGGCCCAGCTTCGGCACCCGCACGCCCGAGGCGGGCAGCGTGGTCCTGATGGTGCTCGCCGCCGCCGTGCTCGCCCTGCGGCGTCGCAACCCGATGGCGGTGCTGGCCGCCACCGGTGGGCTGTCCATCGTCGAGTTCGTGCTGGTGGACCCGCCCGCCCCGGTGGTCATGAGCGCGGTCATCGCGCTCTACACGGTCGCCGCATCCACCGACCGGCCCACCACCTGGCGGGTCGGCCTGCTGACCATGGCCGTGCTGACGGCGTCCGCGATGGTCTTCGGGGCGTCCCCCTGGTACAGCCAGGAGAACCTCGGGGTCTTCGCCTGGACCGGCATGGCCGGCGCCGCAGGGGACGCCGTCCGCTCCCGGCGGGCGTTCGTCGACGCGATCAGGGAACGCGCCGAACGGGCCGAACGCACCCGCGAGGAGGAGGCCCGGCGGCGGGTCGCCGAGGAACGGCTGCGAATCGCCCGCGATCTCCACGACGTCGTCGCCCACCACATCGCCCTGGTCAATGTGCAGGCCGGGGTCGCCGCCCACGTCATGGACAAGCGCCCCGACCAGGCAAAAGAGGCACTCGCCCACGTCCGGGAGGCCAGCCGCTGCGCACTCAACGAACTCCGCGCCACGGTCGGGCTGCTACGCCAGTCCGGCGACCCGGAGGCGCCGACCGAACCGGCACCCGGTCTCGCGGTCCTCGACGAACTCGTGGAGACGGTCCGGCGCGCCGGGCTCCCGGTCGAGGTCTGCGTCGACCGCAGGCCCCCGCTGCCCGCGGCCGTCGACCTGGCCGCGTACCGGGTGATCCAGGAGGCGCTGACCAATGTGCGCAAGCACGCGGGCTCCGGGGCGAAGGCCGAGGTCAGTGTCGTACGGGTCGGGGCGACGGCCGAGGTCACGGTCCTCGACAACGGCATGGGCAGCCCCGAGGGCGCGGGCGCCGGAGCCGACGGCGGCGGCCACGGTCTGCTCGGTATGCGCGAGCGCGTCACCGCCCTGGGGGGCACCCTCACGGCCGGGCCCCGCTACGGCGGTGGATTCAGGGTTCATGCGATCCTGCCGGTCATGGCCCGCACGGGAGAGCCGGGGACACCGGGCATGGCGGGCCGGACGGGGGAAGGCGCATGACACCACCACCCATCAGGGTCCTGCTCGTCGACGACCAGGCGCTGCTGCGCAGCGCGTTCCGGGTGCTGGTCGACTCGGAGCCCGACATGCAGGTCGTCGGCGAGGCGGCCGACGGAGCGGAGGCCGTGGCGCTGACCCGTTCGACGCGCGCCGATGTGGTGTTGATGGACATCCGGATGCCCGGTACGGACGGACTGGCCGCGACCCGGATGATCAGCGCCGACCCGGAGCTGGCGGACGTACGCGTCGTCATGCTCACCACCTTCGAGGTCGACGAATATGTGGTGCAGTCGCTGAGGGCCGGTGCCTCAGGCTTCCTCGGCAAGGGCGCCGAACCGGACGAATTACTCAATGCCATCCGTATCGCCGCGGGTGGCGAGGCGCTCCTCTCGCCGGCCGCCACCAAGGGACTGATCGCCACCTTCCTTGCGCAGGGCGGCAGTTCGGACGGTGAGGGGCCGAGCGCCGCAGAGTACTCCGAGCGGCTCGACGCACTCACCGGCCGCGAACGAGAGGTGCTGGTCCTCGTCGGGGGCGGGCACTCCAACGACGAGATCGCCGAGCGTCTCGTCGTCAGCCCACTCACCGTCAAGACCCATGTGAACCGGGCCATGGCGAAACTGGGCGCCCGCGACCGGGCCCAATTGGTCGTATTTGCTTATGAATCGGGCCTGGTGCGCCCACGGGTGGAATGAAGGGTGGAGAAGCGGCGTACTCCACCTGCGGTATGCGCCACATAAGAAAGTGACCCTGGGGTCGACGCTTCCGCCCCTGTGGATGAGCGATGGTGTAGCTGGGCCGGGTCTGTCCCCGAGTCACCCGCCCACCTGCCGCGTAAGCCACAGAAGAGAGACCCACCCATGTCCTGGCTGTCCAGATTCAGCCTCACGCAAAGGGCCCTGATCGGGCTGATCTCGATCGTCGCGCTCGTCTTCGGAGCGATCGCGATCCCGCAGCTCAAGCAGCAGTTGCTGCCCACCATCGAACTCCCGATGGTCTCGGTGCTCGCCCCCTACCAGGGTGCGTCCCCCGATGTGGTCGAGAAGCAGGTCGTCGAACCGCTCGAGAACACCATCAAGTCCGTCGACGGCGTCACCGGCGTCACCTCGACCGCCAGTGAGGGCAACGCCGTCATCATGGCGACCTTCGACTTCGGCGACGAAGGCACCAAGCAGCTGGTCGCCGACATCCAGCAGGCGGTCAACCGCGCCCGTGTCCAGCTGCCCGACGACGTCGACCCGCAGGTCATCGCCGGTTCGACGGACGACATCCCGACCGTCGTCCTCGCCGTCACCTCCGACAAGGACCAGCAGGCGCTCGCCGACCAGCTGGACCGCACCGTCGTCCCCGCTCTGGAGGACATCGACGGTGTCGGCCAGGTCACCGTCAACGGTGTCCAGGACCTCCAGGTCTCCATCACCCCCGACGACAGGAAGCTCGCGGCCGCCGGCCTGAACGCCGGATCCCTCGCCCAGGCCCTCCAGACGGGCGGCGCCACGGTCCCGGCCGGATCGTTCTCGGAGCAGGGCAAGAGCCGCACCGTCCAGGTCGGCGGAGCCTTCACCTCCCTGAAGCAGATCGAGGACCTGCGGGTCGTCGGTCAGGACCCGCGCACCGGCAAGCTCGGCGAGCCGGCCCGCATCGGTGAGATCGCCACGGTCAAGCAGGAGCCGTCCACCGCGGTCTCCATCACCCGTACCAACGGCAAGCCGAGCCTCGCCGTGATGGCCACGATGGACAAGGACGGCAGCGCCGTCGCCATCTCGGACGCCGTCAAGGACAAGCTCCCGGACCTCCGCAAGGACCTCGGCGCCGGCGCCGAACTGACCGTCGTCTCCGACCAGGGCCCCGCCGTCTCCAAGGCGATCTCCGGGCTGACCACCGAGGGCGCGCTCGGTCTGCTCTTCGCGGTCATCGTGATCCTGGTCTTCCTCGCGTCGCTCCGCTCGACGCTGGTCACCGCGGTCTCCATCCCGCTCTCCGTGGTTCTCGCACTGATCGTGCTCTGGACCCGCGACCTGTCGCTCAACATGCTTACGCTCGGCGCGCTGACCATCGCGATCGGCCGCGTCGTCGACGACTCGATCGTGGTCCTGGAGAACATCAAGCGTCACCTCGGCTACGGCGAGGAGCGGCAGTCCGCGATCATCACCGCGGTCAAGGAAGTGGCCGGCGCGGTCACGTCCTCGACCCTCACCACGGTCGCGGTCTTCCTCCCGATCGGTCTGGTCGGCGGCATGGTCGGCGAGCTGTTCGGCTCGTTCTCCCTGACCGTCACCGCGGCCCTGCTCGCCTCCCTGCTGGTCTCGCTGACCGTGGTCCCCGTCCTGTCGTTCTGGTTCCTGCGCGCTCCCAAGGGCAGCACGGAGAACCCGGACGAGGCCCGTCGCAAGGCCGAGGAGAAGGAAGCCCGCAGCAGGCTCCAGCGGCTGTACGTCCCGGTGCTGCGCTTCGCGACCCGGCGCCGCATCACCAGCATCGTCATCGCCGTTGCCGTGCTCTTCGGCACCTTCGGCATGGCGCCGCTGCTCAAGACCAACTTCTTCGACCAGGGCGAGCAGGAAGTCCTCTCCATCAAGCAGGAGCTGGCCCCGGGCACCAGCCTGGCGGCCGCCGACGAGGCGGCCAAGAAGGTCGAGAAGCTCCTCGACGAGGACAAGGGCGTCAAGGACTACCAGGTCACCGTCGGCTCGTCCGGCTTCATGGCGGCCTTCGGCGGCGGTACGGGCGCCAACCAGGCCTCCTACCAGGTCACCCTGAAGGACTCGGCCGACTTCGACGCCACCCAGAAGCGTATCGACGAGGGCCTCGGCAAGCTCGACGGCATCGGTGACACCACCATCGCCGCGGGCGACGGTTTCGGCAGCCAGGACCTCAGCGTCGTGGTCAAGGCCGCCGACGCGGACGTCCTGAAGAAGGCCTCCGAAGAGGTCCGGGCCGAGGTGGCGAAGCTCAAGGACGTCACCGACGTCCAGAGCGACCTGGCGCAGAGCATCCCGCGGATCTCGGTCAAGGCCAACGCCAAGGCCGCGGACGCCGGCTTCAACCAGACCACGCTCGGCGCGGCCGTCGCCGGAGCGGTGCGCGGCACCCCGTCCGGCAAGGCGATCATGGACGACACCGAGCGTGACATGGTCATCAAGTCCGCCCACCCGGCCACCACCATGGCCGAGCTGAAGAACCTCCCGCTCGGCCCGGTCAAGCTCGGTCGGATCGCCGACGTCGAGCTGGTCCCCGGACCGGTCTCGATGACCCGGATCGACGGCCAGCGCGCCGCGACCATCACGGCCAAGCCGACCGGTGACAACACCGGTGCGGTCAGCGCCTCGCTCCAGACGAAGATCAACGCTCTGAAGCTCCCGGACGGCGCCACCGCCACCATCGGCGGGGTCTCCCAGGACCAGAACGACGCGTTCATGAAGCTCGGCCTGGCCATGCTCGCGGCCATCGCGATTGTCTTCATGCTGCTGGTCGCGACCTTCCGGTCCCTGGTCCAGCCGCTGATCCTGCTGGTCTCCATCCCGTTCGCGGCGACCGGCGCCATCGGCCTCCTCGTTGTCACCGGCACCCCGATGGGCGTCCCGGCGATGATCGGCATGCTGATGCTGATCGGCATCGTGGTGACCAACGCGATCGTGCTGATCGACCTGATCAACCAGTACCGGACGCAGGGCATGGGCGTCGTCGAAGCAGTCATCGAGGGCGGCCGCCACCGCCTCCGCCCGATCCTGATGACGGCACTCGCGACGATCTTCGCCCTGCTCCCGATGGCGCTCGGCGTCACCGGCGAGGGCGGCTTCATCTCGCAGCCCCTCGCGGTCGTGGTGATCGGCGGCCTGATCACGTCGACGCTGCTGACGCTGCTGCTGGTGCCGACGCTCTACGCGATGGTTGAGCTCCGCAAGGAGCGCCGCGCGAAGAAGAAGGCCATCAAGCGCGCGAAGAAGGCGGGCCTGTCCGCCCCGGCGGAGGAGACCATCTCCGAGGAGCCGGAGCCCGCGAAGGCGTAACGCAGCACATGCGAAGGCCCCGGCACCGTCCAACGGTACCGGGGCCTTCGTGCGTCGCCGGCCGATCCGGGCAGGGGACGACGCCCGCCGCAGGCGCAAACCCCTACGGGAGCGCCAGCATCCGCTTCAGCGCCAGCTTCGCGTACTTCTCCGTCTCGGGGTCGACCTCGATCCGGTTGACCAGGTTCCCCTCGGCCAGCGACTCCAGCGTCCACACCAGGTGCGGCAGGTCGATCCGGTTCATCGTCGAGCAGAAGCAGACCGTCTTGTCGAGGAAGACGATCTCCTTGTCCTCCGCGGCGAACCGGTTGGCCAGGCGGCGCACCAGGTTCAGCTCGGTGCCGATCGCCCACTTCGAGCCGGCCGGGGCCGCCTCCAGGGCCTTGATGATGTACTCCGTCGAGCCGACGTAGTCCGCCGCAGCCACGACCTCGTGCTTGCACTCGGGGTGCACCAGCACGTTGACGCCCGGGATGCGCTCACGCACATCGTTGACGGAGTCCACCGAGAAGCGCCCGTGCACCGAGCAGTGCCCGCGCCACAGGATCATCTTCGCGTTCCGCAGCTCCTCGGCGGTGAGGCCGCCGTTCGGCTTGTGCGGGTTGTAGAGGACGCAGTCCTCCAGCGTCATCCCCATGTCGCGGACCGCGGTGTTCCGGCCCAGGTGCTGGTCGGGGAGGAAGAGGATCTTCTCGCCCTGCTCGAAGGCCCACTCCAGGGCGCGCTTCGCATTGGACGAGGTGCAGATCGTGCCGCCGTGCCTGCCGGTGAAGGCCTTGATGTCGGCGGAGGAGTTCATGTACGAGACGGGTACGACCTGCTCGGCGACCCCGGCCTCGGTCAGTACGTCCCAGCACTCGGCGACCTGCTCGGCGGTGGCCATGTCGGCCATCGAGCAGCCCGCGGCCAGGTCCGGCAGCACGACCTTCTGGTCGTCGGTGGTCAGGATGTCCGCGGACTCCGCCATGAAGTGCACGCCGCAGAAGACGATGTACTCGGCTTCCGGCCGGGCGGCCGCGTCACGGGCGAGCTTGAACGAGTCGCCGGTGACGTCCGCGAACTGGATGACCTCGTCGCGCTGGTAGTGGTGGCCGAGAACGAAGACCTTGTCCCCGAGCTTCTCCTTGGCCGCGCGGGCGCGCTCCACCAGGTCCGGGTCGGACGGGGAGGGCAGATCGCCGGGACACTCGACGCCGCGCTCGCTCTTCGGGTCGGCCTCGCGGCCGAGCAGCAGCAGGGCGAGGGGCGTCGGCTGGACATCGAGGTCCTGGACGGGGTGGGCCGTGGTCACGTCACGCACCCTTTCTTCTCTGCAGATAAGCCTTTTCGTCTAATTGACGTTATCTATCATATCCGGTTCACGTCACTTTGACGACGCCGATAGCGTCTATGTGACGAATTCCCTCCGGAGGTGGTCGGGGGCCGTTCCGGGGTCGCGAGAAGCCGCCTTGCCCCGCCCGGCACCTCTTCCCGGAGCGGTGTGCGAGCATGAAAGGAACAGGCAAGCGCTCGGCCCGGAATGAATCCGCGGTCCCGACGGTTGCAACGTCGGCAAGCAGTCCGCACAACCCGGGAGAGAAGCAGATGTCCGTATCGGACGAGACCACCACCGTGAGCGACGGCATCCTCCTGTCCGACGCCGCCGCAGCCAAGGTCAAGGGCCTGCTGGAGCAGGAAGGCCGTGACGACCTGGCGCTGCGCGTCGCCGTCCAGCCCGGCGGCTGCTCGGGCCTGCGCTACCAGCTCTTCTTCGACGAGCGTTCGCTCGACGGCGATGTCGTGAAGGACTTCGACGGCGTCAAGGTCGTCACCGACCGGATGAGCGCTCCGTACCTGGGTGGCGCCTCCATCGACTTCGTCGACACCATCGAGAAGCAGGGCTTCACGATCGACAACCCGAACGCCACGGGCTCCTGCGCCTGCGGTGACTCCTTCAGCTAAGTCGCGAAGGCGGTATCGGGCAGCTGTGCCTGACGAAGGCGGCGGCCCCCGGATTCCGGGGGCCGCCGCCTTCAGTCGTGCCAGGCACCGATCAGCCGACTGTCACCGACGTCATGACCGAGTACACCTAGTGCCGTGACCGGCAGTGTTTGCCCCATGAGGAGCGTCGTCCAACGCGGCGAGCGGGCGTGCTGGGCGGCGCGACGGGGGGAAGCTTGCCGGGAGGGGCACTAGCCGCGCGGCACCGTGCCGCCCGCCGCGTCGAGCACCTTCCGGTCGCCCAGCGGGGCATCCAGCGTCACCGTCCGCGTCAGCTCCTTGGCGATCATGATGCAGACCTTCTTCGGGTCCGGGGTCGACTCGGTGATCGTCACCCGTACCGCGTCCGCGCTCTCGGTCGCGCTCGCCGCGTACGTACTGCACACCCCGCCCCAGAACGTCACCTTCAGCGTCCGGCCGTCCGCGGTGTACGAGGTCAGCTGGTGCGTGGACCGGGACGCGTCCCCCGTGCCCGAATCCGGCCCCGCGTCCTTCGAAGGCTTCGCCAGCGAGTCCGGGTCCACCGCGACCTGCGTCACCGTGTTGCCTGTCCCGCCCGCCGCCGGCCGCACCGAGAAGAGCCACGACGGTACGAGCGTCTGCTCGCCGTCCACGTACTGCATCACAAGGCCGAAGACCGCCTTGTCGACCGTGACGGTCGTCGTCTCCCGCTCCGCTCCGGTCCGTGTCCCGCAGCTGACAGCCGGCGACTTCGGTTCGCCCTCCTCCAGCGGTACGGGGGTGGCGCACCCGCCGACGTCGCTCCGCGAAGCGTCCGCGCGGCCGGCCTTGTTCAGCTGCTTCAGCGCATCGTCCGCGCTGATCACCGGATACTCCGCGCCTTTCTCCAGGCTCTTCAACTGACCGCTGCCGCCGACCACTTGACCGTCGGACCCCACCTGGATCCCGGTCGCCCAGCCGTACGTGGGCAGCCCGCCCACCACCGGGTTCGCGTTTACCACCCTTACCGAGCCCATGAGTTGGGACGCGTCAAGGGCGGCATCGTCCTGGCCCGCTGCCTTCAGCACGGGCACGGCGGCGGCCTTGGCGGCGTTCTCGCTCACCGGCGATCCCGTGCCGCCCGGCGCCACGTCCTTGCTCGCACACACCGTGGTGCTCCGGCAGTTGTCCGTTCCGCCGGAGCCGAAGCGGGCGAAGGACCAGGTGCCCGGCGCCTGCTTGTTCACCCGCAGGACCGGACCCGAGCCGTCCCCGTCGGACCCCACCTTCCAGGCCGTGCCCTCGGCCCGCGGAGTGCCCTCCAGGCCCAGAACCTTCGCCAGTCGGGTCACCTCCGCCGCGGAGACGGTGCCCTTCGCGCGGTGGACGGCGGCCTTGGCCGGGCCGTCGGGCAGCTTGCCGGACGCGCGGTAGACCACGCCGTCACCGCTGGGGTCGGGCTCGCCCGGGGCAATACCCTCCGAGGGTGCCGTCGGGCTCGACGCACCCTCGTCGAGCGCGAGCAGGGGAGGCGTGCGGTTGCTGCTGTCCGCCCGGCTGCCGCTGCCGCTGCCGCCGTCCGCGGCAGCCCAGTACGCGCTGCCGCCCCCGGCGAGCAGTACCGCTGCCGCCACCGAGGCCACGGCCAGCGGCGACCGCCGCCGCCGCCGGGGGGCAGTCACGTCGTTGTCGGGTCGCTCGGTGCTCACCGGATCGCTCCTTCGACTGCGTTGCCGTCACCATGACCGTCGC
The DNA here is from genome assembly GCF_053599875.1 of Streptomyces sp. NPDC005151. NCBI lineage: Bacteria > Bacillati > Actinomycetota > Actinomycetes > Kitasatosporales > Streptomycetaceae > Streptomyces > Streptomyces sp. NPDC005151. Next base: position 33,722 of record NZ_JBSFYR010000057.1, read on the forward strand.
ACGGTCATCGCCTGTCCCGCGAGTGCGGACAACGGTGGGACGGAGCAGGGTGGCGCCCGGTTCCCCGAGGCCGGAAGCGAGCGGTTGCGGCCGTCAGTCGCCGTACTCGGACATCGCGTCGATCAGCCGTGCGGACGCGTCCGGAACGGTGACGCCATGAATCAGGGACGGCGCGACAGGGGTGGGGGCGGCCTTGGCGGGTACGACCCAGTGCGGAGCCATCCGTGCGCAGTCACCGCGCAGCTCGGCCAGGCTGATCTCGGACTCACGCGGGGCGGTGTTGTTCGGCATATCCGCACCGTAGGCACCGCAGGCCTCAGGATAAAAGACCTACTATCGGGTAGTTTTTCCCCTTCAGAGTGAGTGCGGCGAACGGGTAGCGTGAACTGTCACGCCGTCCCGGGAGCGCAGTCACCCGTTCCCCCCGACCTCCGCAGGAGCAGTCTCCCCGTGCGCATCGCAGTCACCGGCTCCATCGCCACCGATCACCTCATGACCTTCCCCGGCCGTTTCGCCGACCAGCTGGTCGCCGATCAGCTGCACACGGTCTCGCTCTCCTTCCTGGTCGACAACCTCGATGTGCGCCGGGGCGGTGTCGCCGCCAACATCTGCTTCGGCATGGGCCTGCTCGGTACCGGCCCGATCCTGGTCGGCGCCGCGGGCTCCGACTTCGACGAGTACCGTGCCTGGCTCGACCGGCACGGCGTCGACACCGGCTCGGTGCGGATCTCCGAGGTCCTGCACACCGCCCGTTTCGTCTGTACGACGGACGCCGACCACAACCAGATCGGCTCCTTCTACACGGGCGCGATGAGCGAGGCCCGGCTGATCGAGCTGAAGGCCGTCGCCGACCGTGTCGGCGGTCTCGACCTCGTCTCGATCGGCGCCGACGACCCGGAGGCGATGCTCCGCCACACCGAGGAGTGCCGCTCCCGGGGCATCGCGTTCGCCGCCGACTTCTCGCAGCAGATCGCACGGATGGACGGCGACGAGATCCGGATCCTCCTCGACGGCGCCACGTACCTCTTCTCCAACGAGTACGAGAAGGGGCTCATCGAGTCCAAGACCGGCTGGACCGACGAGGAGATCCTCGGCAAGGTCGGCCACCGCGTCACCACGCTCGGGGCCCGCGGCGTCCGGATCGAGCAGGCCGGTCAGGAGACCATCGAGGTCGGCTGCCCGGAGGAGGAGACGAAGGCGGACCCGACCGGCGTCGGTGACGCCTTCCGCGCCGGTTTCCTCTCAGGCCTCGCCTGGGGCGTCAGCCTGGAGCGTGCCGCGCAGGTCGGCTGCATGCTCGCCACGCTGGTCATCGAGACGGTCGGCACCCAGGAGTACACCCTGCGCCGCACCCACTTCATGGACCGCTTCACCAAGGCGTACGGTCACGACGCCGCCGCCGAGGTCCGCACCCACCTGCGCTGATCCGGGAACGCTGGTGCCCCTCCCGGCAAGCTCTGCCCCGTCGCGCTGCCCAGCACGCCCGCTCGCCGCGTTGGCCACAAGCCCTGGTGGCTCCTTCCCCAAGCTCTCAACTTCGTTCGAGCAGGGGAGACCCCACTGGGGGACTTCCGGCCGCCTTGCGATCGCACGCACCGGACGACGCTCCTCATGGGGCAAACATTGCCGGTCACGGCACTAGGACAGCCGGCGGACCACATAGGCCGAGCCCCGGTCCGCCGGCTCCTCACCCACGTACTCCTGCTCCCGCATCTCGCACCACGCAGGGATGTCCAGCCGCGCAGCCTCGTCGTCGGAGAGTACGGTCACCGTCCCGCCCACCGGTACCTCTCCGATCACCTTTGCGAGTTCGATCACCGGGATCGGGCACCGCTTCCCCAGCGCGTCGACCACCAGGGACGCGGCCGTCGCGGGGGAGGGGGCGGGCGGGACGGGCGCGCCCAGCCTCTCCCGTACCCCGGTCACCACCCCTGGCAGCACCCGGAGGAAGCGGTCGACGTCCTCCTCCGTGGTGCCGGCCGGCAGGGACACCCGGACGTTGCCCTCCGACAGCACTCCCATCGCCTTCAGTACATGGCTCGGTGTGAGCGTGCTGCTCGTGCAGGACGAACCGGACGACACGGAAAATCCCTCACGGTCCAGTTCGTGGAGGAGTGTCTCCCCGTCGACATAGAGACAGGAGAAGGTCACCAGATGCGGCAGCCGCCGCACCGGATCGCCGACCACCTCCACATCGGGCACGACCGAGCCCACCGTGGCCCGAATCCGGTCCACCAGCGCCCGCAGCCGTACGGACTCCGCCGCCGCCTCGGTCCGGACGGCCCGCAACGACGCCGCCGCCGCCACGACGGCCGGGATGTTCTCGAACCCGGCGGCCCGCCCCGACTCCCGTTCGTCCGCCGCGCCTTGGGGTGCGAACCGGACACCCTTGCGTACGGCGAGCAGCCCCACCCCCGAGGGCCCGCCCCACTTGTGGGCACTGGCCGCCAGCAGCGACCAGCCGCCCGGCACCGGACCCCAACCCAGCGACTGCGCGGCGTCCACCAGCAGCGGTACGCCCGCCGCCCGGCAGGCCTCCGCGACCTCGGCCACCGGCTGCTCCGTACCGACCTCGTGATTGGCGGACTGCAGGCAGGCCAGCGCGGTGTCCTCGCGCAGGGCCTCCCCGTACGCCGCCGCGCTCACCGCCCCCGCCCGGTCCACCGGCACCTCGGCGAACGTCCCGCCCTGAGCCTCATGGGCGGCGGCCGAATGGAGCACCGACGAGTGTTCGACCGCCGAGACCACCAGATGGCGGCCGACACGCCGACGCCCGGCGAGGGCTCCGGAAATTCCTGAGTGCACCGCCCGGGTTCCCGACGAGGTGAAGGTCAGCTCGTCCGGGCGGCACCCCACCGCCTCCGCGGCGGCCTCCCGGGCCGCGTCCAGCAGCAGCCGGGCCCGCCGCCCCTCCCGGTAGAGGCGGGCCGGGTCGGCCCAGCCCTCGTCCAGTGCGGCTAGCAGCGCCTGGCGGGCCACGGGGTGCAGGGGTGCGGAGGATGCGGCATCGAAGTAGGGCACATGTCCACGCTAGCTGGCGCCCGCCGCCGCCTCGGGACGGGCCGCTCACGCAGCCAGGAGAGGGCCCGTCAGATGGCGGCCGGAGGCCCGGATTCCACCCCTTCGGGGAGTCGGGCGGCGCGTTGGGCACCCTCCCCGCGCGGCCTCAAATAGCGTCCAGTAGGGTTTGGTCCGCATAAACATCCAAACCCCTGCCCGCGTCAGGGCGGCGACCGACCAGAGAGACGGCCGCGCCGAACGCGCGGGCGAGACTCTCGGGAAGGCGCTACGTGAGTCCCAACGGCTCCGACCGCTCGTCGCGGCGCCCGATGCGGCGGAAGCTGCCGCAGGTGCTGACTGCGGCCCTGATCCTGGCGACCGCCACCGGTTGCACATACAAGGACTTTCCTCGCCTTGGTATGCCCACGCCGGTAACGGAAGAGGCACCACGGATCCTTTCCCTCTGGCAGGGCTCGTGGGCGGCAGCGCTCGCCACGGGTGTGCTGGTCTGGGGCCTGATCCTGTGGAGTGTCATCTTCCACCGGCGCAGCCGCACCAAGGTGGAGGTACCTCCGCAGACCCGGTACAACATGCCCATCGAGGCGCTGTACACCGTGGTCCCTCTGATCATCGTCTCGGTGTTGTTCTACTTCACCGCGCGCGATGAATCGAAGCTCCTCTCGCTCTCCCCGAAGCCCGCCCACACCGTCAACGTGGTCGGCTTCCAGTGGAGCTGGGGCTTCAACTACATCGAGAACGTGGACGGCTCGACCGTCACGGGCAAAAAGATCCCCAAGGAGCTCGACGCCATCCCCGACCGGCTCCGGACGGACTTCCCCGAGGGTGCGGAAGGCGTCTACGACGTCGGCATCCCGGGCACCCGGAACCCGCAGAACGGCAACCCGGGTCCGACCCTGTGGCTGCCGAAGGGCGAGAAGGTCCGCTTCGTTCTGACTTCGCGTGACGTCATCCACTCCTTCTGGGTGGTGCCGTTCCTCATGAAGCAGGACGTCATTCCGGGCCACACCAACTCCTTCGAGGTGACTCCCAAGCTGGAGGGCACCTTCATGGGCAAGTGCGCCGAGCTCTGCGGCGTCGACCACTCCCGGATGCTCTTCAACGTCAAGGTCGTCTCCCCGGAGCGCTACCAGGCGCACCTCAAGGAGCTGGCCAAGAAGGGTCAGACGGGCTACGTGCCGGCCGGTATCGAGCAGACGGACCCGGCCAGGAATGCGGAGACGAACAAACTGTGAGCATCCTCAACGAACCTCAGGGTGCCGCGGCAGCAGACGACTCGTACGAGGACGAGCTGCCGGTCCGGCTGAAGCAGCCGGGAAACGTCGTCGTCAAGTGGTTGACCACCACTGACCACAAGACGATCGGCACGATGTACCTGGTCACGTCGTTCGCGTTCTTCTGCATCGGCGGTCTGCTGGCGCTCTTCATGCGCGCCGAGCTGGCCCGTCCCGGCACGCAGATCATGTCGAACGAGCAGTTCAACCAGGCGTTCACGATGCACGGCACGATCATGCTGCTGATGTTCGCGACGCCGCTGTTCGCCGGGTTCGCGAACTGGATCATGCCGTTGCAGATCGGCGCGCCCGACGTGGCGTTCCCGCGGCTGAACATGTTCGCGTACTGGCTGTACCTCTTCGGCTCGATCATCGCGGTGGCCGGCTTCCTCACCCCGCAGGGTGCGGCGGACTTCGGCTGGTTCGCCTACTCCCCGCTCTCGGACGCCGTCCGTTCGCCGGGTGTCGGCGCCGACATGTGGATCATGGGTCTGGCCTTCTCCGGCTTCGGCACGATCCTCGGTTCGGTCAACTTCATCACCACGATCATCTGCATGCGCGCACCCGGCATGACGATGTTCCGGATGCCGATCTTCGTGTGGAACGTCCTGCTGACCGGTGTGCTGGTCCTGCTGGCCTTCCCGGTGCTCGCCGCCGCGCTCTTCGCGCTGGAGGCGGACCGCAAGTTCGGTGCACATGTGTTCGACGCGGCCAATGGCGGCGCGCTGCTCTGGCAACACCTCTTCTGGTTCTTCGGCCATCCAGAGGTGTACATCATCGCCTTGCCGTTCTTCGGAATCATTTCCGAAGTGATCCCGGTGTTCAGCCGGAAGCCGATGTTCGGCTACATCGGCCTGATCAGCGCCACGATCGCCATCGCGGGCCTGTCCGTGACCGTGTGGGCGCACCACATGTACGTCACCGGCGGTGTGCTGTTGCCGTTCTTCTCGTTCATGACGTTCCTCATCGCGGTACCGACCGGTGTGAAGTTCTTCAACTGGATCGGCACGATGTGGAAGGGCTCGCTGTCCTTCGAGACACCGATGCTCTGGGCCGTCGGCTTCCTGATCACCTTCGCCTTCGGTGGTCTGACCGGCGTCATCCTGGCCTCGCCGCCGTTGGACTTCCACGTCTCGGACTCGTACTTCGTCGTCGCGCACTTCCACTACGTCATCTTCGGCACCGTGGTCTTCGCGATGTTCTCCGGATTCCACTTCTGGTGGCCGAAGTTCACCGGCAAGATGCTGGACGAGCGGCTCGGCAAGATCACGTTCTGGACGCTGTTCGTGGGCTTCCACGGCACGTTCCTGGTGCAGCACTGGCTCGGTGCCGAGGGCATGCCGCGTCGTTACGCGGACTACCTCGCCGCCGACGGCTTCACCCTGCTGAACACGATCTCGACGATCTCCTCGTTCCTCCTCGGACTGTCGGTGCTGCCGTTCTTCTACAACGTGTGGAAGACCGCCAAGTACGGCAAGAAGGTCGAGGTCGACGACCCGTGGGGGTACGGCCGTTCGCTGGAATGGGCGACCTCCTGCCCGCCGCCGCGGCACAACTTCCTCACCCTGCCGCGGATCCGCTCCGAATCCCCGGCGTTCGACCTGCACCACCCGGAGATCTCTGCGCTCGAACAGCTGGAGCACCACTCCGAGGGTGACAAGGCCCTCGCTGGTGGCAAGGAGGCCGGCAAGTGAAGATCCAGGGCAAGATGTTCCTCTGGCTGAGCATCTTCATGCTCGCCATGGCAATCACCTATGGCGTGTGGTCGAAGGAGCCGGCCGGTACCACCGCGCTCGTCCTGGGCTTCGGCCTGAGCGTCATGATCGGCTTCTACCTGGCCTTCACGGCGCAGCGCGTCGACGACATGGCTCAGGACAACAAGGAAGCCGATGTCGCGGACGAGGCCGGCGAGGTGGGGTTCTTCTCCCCGCACAGCTGGCAGCCGCTCTCACTGGCCATCGGTGGCTCCCTCGCCTTCCTGGGAGTCATCTTCGGATGGTGGCTGCTCTACTTCTCGGCCCCGGTCATCATGATCGGCCTGTTCGGCTGGGTCTTCGAGTACTACCGCGGTGAGAACCGCACCCAGTGACACCGCTCCACCGGTGACACCGCTCCACCTGACGGGGGCCCGCGCTTCTCCTCCACGAGAAGCGCGGGCCCCCCGTTTGCAGTCATCCGGCGCGCTGAAACTGATGAATCTTCTTAGCGTGGGTTCATGAACCTCACGCCGCGCTTCCGACCCGTAGCGAGCTGCACACTGGTGGTCGTGACCCTGGTTGCAGGGGCGACCGCCTGTGGCGGGCCCGATGGTCATCCGCTGTCCGCGCAGCCGTACGACGCGGCGGACGAGATCTCCTTCAACACCCCGGAGGGCGACAAGAAGGCTGATCCCGACAAGCCCCTCGAAGTCACCCTCACGGGTGACGACGGCCGGATCACGGACGTGACGGCCGTGGACACGGCCGGGCACCATCTCGCGGGTGAACTCGCCGCCGACGGGAGTCGCTGGCACTCCACCGTCCCGCTTGCCGCGGGCACCCGATACACCGTCAAGGTCAGCGTCGAGGACGACGACGGCGCCCCGGGCGCCCGTACGCTCGCTTTCGAGACGGCCCCGGCGAAGAAGTTCCTGAAGGTCGCCTTCGGCCCGCAGGCAGGCACCTACGGCGTCGGACAGCCCATTACGGCGGTACTCAGCGCTCCGGTCAAGGACAAGGCCGCCAGGGCTACCGTGGAACGCTCCCTGAAGGTCCGGTCCACGCCCTCCGTGCTGGGCTCCTGGTACTGGGTCGACGACAAGACCCTGCACTACCGCCCGCAGGAGTACTGGCCCGCCAGGGCCACCATCGAGGCCACCAGCACCATGGCGGGCATCAAGGTCACCAAGGCGCTGTACGGGGCTCCCGCGAAGGCGCTGAAGATCACTACCGGTGACCGCATAGAGGCCGTCACCGACGCCTCCACGCACTCCATGACGGTCAAGCGCAACGGACGAGTGATCAAGACCATTCCGGTGACCACCGGCAGGCCCGGCTTCGACACCCGCAACGGCGTCAAGGTCGTGCTGAGCAAGGAGTACTCCGTACGCATGCGCGGGGAGACGATCGGCATCGCGGAAGGCTCATCCGACTCGTACGACCTGCAGGTCTACTACGCGACCCGCGTCACCTGGAGCGGCGAGTACGTGCACGCGGCCCCCTGGTCCGTCGGCTCACAGGGGCTGGCGAACGTCAGCCACGGCTGCACGGGCATGAGCACCAGCGAGGCCGTGTGGTTCTTCAACACCGTGCGCGAGGGGGACATCGTCAAGGTCGTCGGCAGCCAGGGTACGACGATGACGCCGTTCGACAACGGCTACGGCGACTGGAACCTGTCCTGGGCCAACTGGCAGAAGGGCAGCGCCCTGCAGAACAACGCCACGCCGGACCGCGCGGACACGATCCAGGCGGCGCGCCTGCGCCCCGAGGTCTGACAGGCCAGGGGAGTGCGCTGCCCCTCGGCGGGACATGAAGAGCCGCGGATGCGGCCGCGGCGGCTCCCGGGCCGGTCAGGCGTCTGCGCAGAGCCTGTTGCGCAGCAGAGCGGCCAGGGTGTCCGCGAACTCGACCGGCTCGACCGGAAGGGTCACCGCAGCGTCCGCACGGCTCCAGGTGGCCAGCCAGGCGTCCTGAGGGCGCCCGATCAGCAACAGCACCGGCGGACAGTGGAAGACCTCGTCCTTGATCTGCCGGCAGACGCCCATGCCGCCCGCCGGGGCCGTCTCGCCGTCCAGCACGCACACGTCGATGCCACCGTTCTCCAGAGCGGTCAGGACGGCGGGCAGGGTGGCGCACTCCATGAACTCCAGCGGTGGCACGTCCGCCGCAGGCCTGCGACCGGCGGCCAGCCTCACCTGCTCACGGGTGTTGGCGTCGTCGCTGTAGACCAGGACCGTGGCGGTCGGCTGCATTGTTCCTCCGTGACATCTGTGTCTTCGGGGCTCTCGGGGCATGAACCGATGCGCGGATCGTACTCCGACGGACAGCCTGTCAGCACCGGTAATGACGCCGATTCGATGGGCCGTTCGGGGAGGACACACCCTGCTGACACACCGAATGGCACCCCCCGGAGTGAGGGCGGGATAAGCGACCGACATAATGTCGGTCGTGGCGACAGCAACGACAGTAGAAACCGGGCACGCGCACCCGTCGGTCAATCGACCGAACCTCACCAGCGTCGGAACCATCATCTGGTTGAGTTCCGAGCTGATGTTCTTCGCGGCCCTCTTCGCGATGTACTTCACCCTGCGATCGGTGATGGGACCCGACCACTGGAAGGAAATGGCTTCGCACCTGAACTTCCCGTTCTCGGCGACGAACACCACGATCCTGGTGCTCTCCTCCCTCACCTGCCAGCTCGGCGTCTTCGCCGCGGAGCGGGGCGATGTGAAGAAGCTCCGTGCCTGGTTCGTGATCACTTTCGTGATGGGTGCGATCTTCATCGGCGGCCAGGTCCTGGAGTACACCGAGCTGGTGAAGGAGGCCGGCCTCTCGCTGTCCTCCGACCCGTACGGCTCGGTGTTCTACCTGACCACCGGCTTCCACGGTCTGCATGTGACAGGCGGTCTCATCGCCTTCCTGCTCGTTCTGGGCAGGACATACGCAGCCAAGAGGTTCACCCACGAACAGGCGACCGCTGCCATCGTCGTGTCCTATTACTGGCACTTCGTCGATGTCGTGTGGATCGGCCTCTTCGCCACGATCTACATGATCAAGTAACCGGGCTCGAACCCGAACCACATCCAGCATCGACGCAGAAGATCCTGACACCGGGGTAATCCGTGAAAAAGCTCTCCGCACGACGACGCCATCCGTTGGCGGCGGTCGTCGTACTACTCCTCGCGCTGGCGGCCACTGGGGGGCTGTACGCCGCGTTTGCGCCCGCGAGTAAGGCGCAGGCCGACGACACCGCCCAGTCCCTCGCCATTGATGAGGGCAAGAAGCTGTACTCCGTCGGTTGCGCCAGCTGCCACGGAACCGGCGGTCAGGGCACCACCGACGGGCCGAGCCTGGTCGGCGTGGGCTCCGCCGCCGTCGACTTCCAGGTCGGCACCGGCCGTATGCCGGCGCAGCAGCCGGGTGCCCAGGTACCGAAGAAGAAGGTCATCTACACCCAGGCCGAGATCGACCAGCTCGCGGCGTACGTCGCGTCGCTCGGCGCCGGCCCGATCGTGCCGACCAAGGACCAGGTCAGCCCTGACGGTGCGGACATCGCCAAGGGTGGCGATCTGTTCCGTACCAACTGCGCGCAGTGCCACAACTTCACCGGCGAGGGCGGTGCGCTGTCGAAGGGCAAGTACGCGCCCAGCCTTGAGGGCGTGGACCCGAAGCACATGTACGAGGCCATGCAGACCGGCCCGCAGAGCATGCCGTCGTTCCCCGACACGACGATGCCCTCGCAGCAGAAGCGGGACATCATCGCGTACATCAAGACCGTGAACAGCGACGAGTCCGAGACCCCTGGTGGCCTCAAGCTGGGCGGGCTCGGTCCGGTCAGCGAGGGTCTGTTCGCCTGGATCTTCGGCCTCGGCGCCCTGATCGCAGTTGCCGTTTGGGTCGCGGCCCACACCGCTAAGGCCAAGAAGTCATGAGTAGCCAAGAGATTCCAGAAGAGAACCTGCCTGCTGCGCAGGGCACCGTGCACACCGCGGTAGAGGTCGCGGACGACCCGTTCGCAGACCCGGGGCTGCCGGCCCACAGGCCGCGCATCCAGGACATCGACGAACAGGCCGCGAAGCGGTCGGAGCGCACGGTTGCGCTTCTGTTCATGCTGTCCATGGTGGCGACGGTCGGCTTCATCGCCGCGTACGTCATTTTCCCGGTCGACAGGATCGTGTACATCTGGCCGTTCGGTCACGTGAGCGCGCTCAACTTCTCCCTGGGTCTGACCCTGGGCGTGGCCCTCCTCGCGATCGGAGCGGGCGCCGTCCACTGGGCGCGCACGCTGATGTCCGACGTGGAGGTGGCCGACGACCGCCACGCCATCGCGGCCGAGCCCGAGACCAGGGCGAAGGTTCTCGCCGACTTCGCGGCCGGCGCCGAGGAGTCCGCGCTCGGCCGGCGCAAGCTGATCCGCAACACCATGTTCGGTGCGCTGGCCCTGGTGCCGCTCTCCGGTGTGATGCTGCTGCGCGACCTCGGTCCGCTGCCGGAGAAGAAGCTCCGCAACACCCTGTGGGCCAAGGGCAAGCAGCTCATCAACATGAACACGATGCTGCCGCTGCGTCCCGAGGACGTCACCATCGGTTCGCTGACCTTCGCCATGCCCGAGGGCCTGAGTGAGGACGCGGAGGACTTCCAGAACCAGATGGCCAAGGCCGCGCTGATGATCATCCGTATCGAGCCGAAGAACATCAAGGACAAGCGCGAGCGCGAGTGGGCCCACGAGGGCATCGTGGCCTTCTCGAAGATCTGCACCCACGTCGGCTGCCCGATCAGCCTGTACGAGCAGCAGACGCACCACGTGCTCTGCCCGTGCCACCAGTCCACCTTCGACCTCTCCGACGGCGCCCGCGTCATCTTCGGTCCGGCCGGTCACGCCCTTCCGCAGCTGCAGATCGGTGTGAACCCCGAGGGCAACCTCGAAGCGCTCGGTGACTTCGCAGAGCCCGTCGGTCCTGCCTTCTGGGAGCGCGGATGAGTACTGTGACCACAAACACATCTGGTGCTGCCGCACCGGGCAATCGCAAGGCGCCCGCCGGTGAGCGGGTGGCCGACTGGGCGGACGGCCGGCTCGGGATCTACTCCCTGGCCAAGGCCAACATGCGCAAGATCTTCCCGGACCACTGGTCCTTCATGCTCGGTGAGATCGCCCTCTACAGCTTCATCGTCATCATCCTCACGGGTGTGTATCTGACGCTGTTCTTCCACCCGAGCATGAACGAAGTCGTGTACCACGGCTCGTACGAGCCGATGCAGGGCATCCGGATGTCCGAGGCCTACGCCTCGACGCTGGACATCAGCTTCGACGTCCGCGGTGGTCTGCTGGTTCGCCAGATCCACCACTGGGCCGCGCTGATCTTCCTGGCCGGCATGTTCGTGCACATGATGCGTGTCTTCTTCACGGGTGCGTTCCGCAAGCCGCGTGAGATCAACTGGCTGTTCGGCTTCCTGCTGTTCGTGCTGGGTATGTTCACCGGCTTCACCGGCTACTCGCTCCCGGACGACCTGCTCTCCGGTACGGGTGTCCGCTTCACCCAGGGCGCGATCCTGTCGATGCCGATCGTCGGCACGTACATCTCGATGTTCCTGTTCGGCGGAGAGTTCCCCGGTCACGACTTCGTCGCCCGGTTCTACTCGATCCACATCCTGCTGCTGCCGGGCATCATGCTCGGCCTGCTGGTGGCGCACCTGATCCTGGTCTTCTACCACAAGCACACGCAGTTCGCGGGTCCCGGCCGGACGAACAAGAACGTCGTCGGCATGCCGCTGCTGCCGGTGTACACGGCGAAGGCCGGAGGCTTCTTCTTCCTGGTCTTCGGTGTCATCACCGTCATCGCGGGCATCGCCTCGATCAACCCGATCTGGGCCATCGGCCCGTACCGCTCGGACCAGGTGTCCACCGGCGCCCAGCCCGACTGGTACATGGGCTTCGCCGAGGGTCTGATCCGAGTGATGCCGGGCTGGGAGATCAACCTCTGGGGTCACACGCTCGTCCTGGGCGTGTTCATTCCGCTGATGGTCTTCGGACTGGTGCTCGCGATCATCGCGGTCTACCCGTTCGTCGAGTCCTGGGTCACCGGGGACAAGCGCGAGCACCACATCCTGGACCGCCCGCGCAACGCCCCGACCCGGACGGCCTTCGGCGTCGCCTGGATCACCGTGTACGTCATCGTCTTCATCGGCGGTGGCAACGACCTCTGGGCCACGCACTTCCACCTCTCGCTGAACGCCATCTCGTGGTTCATCCGGATCTTCGTCTTCGTGGGGCCGGTCGTCGCGTTCATCGTGACGAAGCGGATCTGCCTCGGCCTTCAGCGCCGGGACAAGGAGAAGGTGCTGCACGGACGTGAGTCCGGCATCATCAAGCGCCTGCCGCACGGTGAGTTCGTCGAGATCCACGAGCCGCTCGGTCCCGAGCAGCTGCACACGCTCACCGCGCACGAGCAGTACAAGCCGGTCGAGATCGGCCCGACGGTCGACGAGAACGGTGTCGAGCGCAAGGTGCCCGCGATGCAGAAGCTGCGGGCCAAGCTCAGCAAGGGCTACTTCGGCGAGCACAACCAGATCGACAAGCCCACTGTCGAGGAGTACAAGGAGATCACCAGCGGCCACGGCCACCACTGATCACCTGAACTGATCGCCACAGCGAGAGCCTCGTCCATTCGATGGACGGGGCTCTTCGCTGTCCGTGGCGCTCGATAGGGTGGGGTCCATCCCCTTTATCGGCTGTGGACCCCAGGAGCGGACCATGAACGTTGTGACCCCGGTCGGCGGCGACAGCGTGGCGGCTCGTTCCTGGCCGGGCGTGCTGAACCCGCTGCTGCGTGGCGAGGACCTGACCGCCGACGACACCGCGTGGGCGATGGACAGCATCATGAGCGGCGAGGCGACCGACGTGCAGATCGCCGGTTTCGTCGTCGCCCTGCGGGCCAAGGGCGAGACCGTCGACGAGGTCACCGGACTCGTCCGCGCGATGTACGAGCACGCCACCACGATCCACGTGCCGGGCCGCACGGTCGACATCGTCGGCACCGGCGGCGACCTCGCCAAGACGGTCAACATCTCCACGATGTCCGCGATCGTCGTCGCGGGCACGGGCGCCAAGGTCGTCAAGCACGGCAACCGGGCCTCCTCCTCGGCCAGCGGTGCCTCCGACGTCCTGGAGAAGCTCGGCGTCAATCTGGAGCTGACCCCGCAGCGTGTCGTCGAGGTGGCGGAGGAAGCCGGTATCACCTTCTGTTTCGCGGTGAAGTTCCACCCCGCCCTGCGGTACGCGGCGAAGGCCCGCAAGGAGCTCGGCGCGCAGACCACGTTCAACATCCTCGGGCCGCTCACCAACCCGGCGCAGGTGCGCTCCCAGGCTGTCGGTGTCGCCGATCCGAAGATGGCTCCCATCGTCGCGGGCGTGCTCGCGGCGCGCGGTAACTCCGCGCTCGTCTTCCGCGGCGACGACGGTCTGGACGAGCTGACGACCACGGCGACCTCCCGGGTCTGGGTGGTCCGGGACGGAGAGGTGCGCGAGGAGGCGTTCGACCCGCGCGACGTCGGTCTGCAGCTGGTCCCCGTCGAGGAGCTGCGCGGCGCCGACGCGTCGTACAACGCCGATGTGGCCCGCCGGCTGCTGGCCGGCGAGACCGGTCCGGTACGCGAAGCGGTGCTCCTCAACTCGGCGGCGGCGCTGGTGGCGCTGGACCCGGGCGAGGGCACGCTGAACGAGCAGCTCGCCGCCGGAATGGCGCAGGCCGCCGAGTCCATCGACTCGGGTGCGGCCCGTGCGGCGCTGGAGCGCTGGGTGGCGGTCAGCAACACCTGACCGTACGGAATGTGGCACAGGGCGCAGTCCAGATCTTGGACTGCGCCTTGCGCGTCGGCGCCCGTATGGCAGGATGCTGGTCAGGTCATGAGTGACAGCGACTACGGCCCCGGCCCGCTGTCCGGCAACCCTCCGTCCGTGGCGGGGTGCCCCGGGTGAAGACCAGGCCGTAGGCAGCGAGGTCTGCGGCAAGCGCGGACCCCTCGACATCTCTGAATGTCAGATCCCTGGGGTCCTGGTCCTCAAGGAGCCTCTTGTGAGCAAGCGAATGCGATAGGGCCCAAGGCCCTTCTCCGCACACCCTTTTCTTCTTCCTGCGCTGCCGCGTGTCCGCCGGCGCAGTGAATTCGCCTGCCTGTTACGGGAGTTCGCCATGTCTGTCTTCACCGCTGCCGCCGATCAGTCCATTTGTACACCGCTGCCCGTTCTGGGGCGGGATGTGACCGTTCCTCTGGTGACCGGTGGTGAAGTCACGTACGCCGCCCTCGACTACGCGGCCAGCGCCCCGGCCCTGCAGCGCGTGTGGGACGACGTCGCCGCGTACGTCCCGTACTACGGCAGCGTCCACCGTGGCGCCGGCTACCTCTCGCAGCTCTCCACGGACCTCTTCGAGAACAGCCGCAAGACCGTCGCGGAGTTCCTCGGCTGCCGCCCCGAGGGAGACCAGGTGATCTTCACCCGGTCGACGACCGACTCGCTGAACCTGCTCGCCGCGGCGATCCCCGCCGACTGCCAGGTCTTCGTGTACGAGACCGAGCACCACGCCTCGCTGCTGCCCTGGCGCGACGCCCCCGTCACCTACCTCAACGCCCCGCGCACCCCGGCCGAGGCCGTCGAAACGCTGGAACGGGCGCTCGCCGACCGCGACCCTTCCCCAAGCTCTCAGCTCCGTTCGAGCAGGGGAGGCCCCATTGGCCCCGCGCTGGTCTGCGTCACCGGCGCCTCCAACGTCACCGGTGAGCTGTGGCCGGTGAAGGAGCTGGCCACCGCCGCCCACGCGCACGGCGCCCGGATCGTGCTCGACGCCGCGCAGCTCGCCCCGCACCACCCGGTGGACATCGCCGGGCTCGACGTCGACTGGGTCGCCTTCTCCGGACACAAGCTGTACGCGCCGTTCGGCTCCGGTGTCCTCGCGGGCCGCGCCGACTGGCTGCAGGACGCCGAGCCGTATCTCGCCGGTGGCGGCGCCTCGAGGAGGGTCGCCCGGCGCACCGACGGCGGAGTGGACGTCGAGTGGCACTCGACCGCCGCCCGGCACGAGGCCGGTTCGCCCAACGTCATCGGCGTCCACTCCATCGCCTCCGCCTGCAAGGCGCTCACCGAGGCCGGCTTCGACCGGCTCGTCGCCCGTGAGCAGCAGCTCGTCACCCGGGTCCGTGCAGGTCTCGCCGAGGTCCCGCAGGTCAAGGTGCTGTCGCTGTTCGGCGACGACGCCCCGCGGGTCGGCGTCATCTCCTTCGTGGTGGAGGGCTGGAACAGCTCGCACTTCGCCGCGGCGCTCTCCGCCGAATACGGCATCGGGGTACGAGACGGACTGTTCTGCGCCCACCCGCTGGTCCGCACCCTGCTGGGCAGCGACCCGCAGGACCCGGGCGGGTGCGGTGCGCCGGAGGCCGAGCCGGGCGAGCGGTCGCTGAACGCGATCCGGGTCAGTTTCGGCGCCGGTACGCCGGACGAGCACATCGAGCGCTTCGTCCGCGCGGTCAAGGAACTGGTGAGCAAGGGCGCCCGGTGGACGTACCGCACCGAGGACGGCCGCTGTGTCCCGGACCGGGGCGCAGCGCAGGTCTGACGGGCCCGTCGCACTTCGGCCGGGGACGGGCAGCACTGCCCGTCCCCCGGCGGAGGGGGGGGGGGGAACACGCGGCGGGAGCCATTGGGGAGGGCGCCGGCAGGGGGGGGTGGGGGGAGGTGGGGGTGGCGG
>NZ_JBSFYR010000058.1:0-48224 GCF_053599875.1 Streptomyces sp. NPDC005151
CCTCCGCCGCCAGCTCGTCCTTATCCCGACCTCGTGCACTCACGACAGACCATTCTGCCTCAATCGCACACCAAGATCTATCCCTGTAGTACTAGTTCATGAGCCCGACCCAGCTGGGTCAGGGCAGTCGTCTTGCCCGTGCCGGAGGCGCCGGAGAGGATCACACCGCGACGGGCAGAGATCTGATTGCGGTTGAGCTGGATCAGCAACCGCGAGGTGGCGATGACCTTGCGGATGGTCGGGGTGTTCACCATCGGCAGGTCGGCGTGATACTCCCGGCGCCGTTCCTCCTCGCGCAGGCGCTCGTTCCGGTTCAGCGCTGCCTGTTCGGCCGCCGTCAGCAGGCGGGGCGGGACCGGCTCATGCGCGACGAAATGGCCCCATCCCTCCTTCGTGGTCAGCGGACTGTCCGGAGGTGCCGTCCCGCCCGCTTCGATGTCCGGGACGGACGGCTTGCGCTTGCTCATAGCCACCTTTCGGCTTCTGCGCGGGCGTCGAATACCCCGAAACCTGCCACCGCGGCCGGAGGACGGGCCTCGGGCTCTGGACCGGGGGCCATCTCGATCTCAGGTGTCACAGCCGGCGCGCGGACGGCAGCAGCGACGCGGGTGCGGCCGACCACCTTGGCCGACCGGGTGTCCGGGCCGTGCTCGGCGCGGGTCAACAGCGTGTCCAGGACGCGGGCCACCGCCGTCTCGTTGGTGTCGTCCAGGCCCGACTCGGCGGCCAGGCGACGGGCGTGCTGCCACGTGAAGTCCGCGAAAGGCGCGTTCACCAGCGGCAGGTGGACCCAGGGGACGGTGATCCAGCCCTGTTGGGTGCGTACGAACACCTGGGACAGGTCGTAGGGGTCGTAGTGGACCTCCCAGAGACCGCGCTTGGCGGCATGTCCGGAGTGCTGGCGCCGCAGGGCCCCAACTCGGCGCTGTCGTAGGTGCGGTAGTTGATCCTGATGCCGTAGCCGTTGATGGTCCGCCAGGTCACCGGCAGCAGTTCCAGGTAGTCCTCACCACGCAGGACCAGCGGCAGGTAGCCGCAGGCCGCGACCAGGGACGTGTACTTGTCGTTCGGCGACATCGCCTTCTTCGGGCGGAACAGGTCGCGCAGAGCATCGTGTGCTCTGGCCTGCCACCCGGCCAGCAGCCACTCGTCCAGCAAGTCCTGGAGTTCGGGGACCGTCCAGACGGCCCGATCCTCGATCCGCTCGCCGCGGCGCGAAACCTCCCGCCCGGTGTAGGCGGGAAGGTGCTGGACGAACAGCGTGTTGATCGCGGAGAACGTCGCCTCCACGATGGCCTTGTCGGTCGGCGTGCGCGGACGTGCTCTCTGCACCGAGATGCCGAGCCGGTCGCAGGCCCGCACGAAGGTGTCGGAGATGAACACCTTCCCGCCGTCGATGACGACGGTGTCCGGCACGATCACCGGTTTCGCCGCGGCCTGTTCCATCCGTGCGTCCACGTCCAGCAGCCGCAGGTGAGGCATCCGTGATGCCGCCATCCGCAGCGAGGCAGGCCAGCCGGGCCGCATCGGCTCGGGCACCAGCATCCGGGCCAGCAGCAACGAGGCGTCCACCGCCTTGGTGCCCACCGGCCGCAGTACCGCAGCGCGGATCGTCCGCGTTGCGACGTCGACCGCGATCGTCAGATCCGCGCGGGTGGTCAGCCCGGACCCGTCAAAAGACAGGTGGAAGAAGATCGCTGAGAGCGAACGCGGCCCCGGGAACATAAAGTCGCTCAGGAGCATTGAGTCTGCATAGCTCAACTTGAGTGCCGAAGGGGAGATCATGGCTACTGAGTCCAAGGCGGTCACTCCGCTCACCTTGCCTGTGCTGCCACTCGACGACGAGGTGGTGCTGCCCGGAATGGTGGTTCCTCTGGACCTGTCCGACACCGATGTCCGGGCCGCCGTCGAGGCTGCCCAGGCCGCCGCCCGTCCGGGTGGCGGCAAGCCCGAGGTGCTGTTGGTGCCGCGGATCGACGGGACCTACACCGGGACCGGTGTACTCGGCACCGTCGAGCAGGTCGGCCGGCTCTCCGACGGAGACCCGGGCGCCCTCATCCGCGGCCGTGACCGCGTGAGGATCGGTGCCGGAACCACCGGACCCGGGGCCGCGCTCTGGGTCGAGGGGACCCGCGTGGACGTCTCGGCTCCCGAGCCGCTCCCCGGCGCCGCCGCCGAGCTGGTCAAGGAGTACAAGGCCCTCGCCACCAGCTGGCTGAAGAAGCGCGGCGCCTGGCAGGTCGTGGACCGGGTCCAGCAGATCGACGACATCTCCGCACTCGCCGACAATTCGGGTTACTCACCGTTCCTCACCACCACCCAGAAGGTGCAGCTCCTGGAGACCGCCGACGCGGTCGCCCGGCTGAAGCTCGCCATCCAGTGGCTCGGCGAACACCTCGCCGAACAGGACGTCGCCGAGTCCATTGCCAAGGACGTCCAGGAGGGCGTCGACAAGCAGCAGCGCGAGTTCCTGCTGCGGCGCCAGCTGGAAGCCGTACGCAAGGAGCTGTCCGAGCTCAACGGCGATCCGGAGGATGAGTCCGACGACTACCGGGCGCGCGTCGAGTCCGCCGATCTTCCCGAGCACGTCCGTGAGGCCGCGCTCAAGGAGGTCGGCAAGCTGGAGCGCTCGTCCGACCAGAGCCCCGAGGGCTCCTGGATCCGAACCTGGCTGGACACCGTCCTCGAACTGCCGTGGACCGAACGGACCGAGGACGCGTACGACATCCGCGCGGCCAAGGAGATCCTCGACGCCGAGCACGCGGGCCTGGAGGACGTGAAGGAACGGATCACCGAGTACCTCGCGGTGCGCAAGCGCCGTGCCGAACGCGGCCTCGGGGTCGTGGGCGGGCGTCGGGGCGGTGCGGTGCTGGCCCTCGTCGGACCGCCCGGCGTCGGCAAGACGTCCCTCGGTGAGAGCGTCGCGCACGCCATGGGCCGCAAGTTCGTCCGCGTCGCGCTCGGCGGTGTGCGGGACGAGGCGGAGATCCGGGGCCACCGGCGTACGTACGTCGGTGCGCTCCCCGGACGCATCGTCCGCGCCATCAAGGAGGCCGGTTCCATGAACCCGGTCGTCCTGCTCGACGAGATCGACAAGGTCGGCTCCGACTTCCGCGGCGACCCGGCCGCGGCGCTCCTCGAAGTCCTCGACCCGGCGCAGAACCACACCTTCCGTGACCACTACCTGGAGGTCGAACTCGACCTCAGCGACGTCGTCTTCCTGGCCACCGCCAATGTCCTGGAAGCCATCCCGGAGGCCCTGCTCGACCGCATGGAGCTGGTCAGGCTCGACGGCTACACCGAGGACGAGAAGGTCGTCATCGCCCGCGACCACCTGCTCCCGCGCCAGCTGGAGCGGGCCGGTCTGGAGAAGGGCGAGGTGGCGCTCGACGAGTCGGCGCTGCGCAAGCTGGCCGGCGAATACACCCGTGAGGCGGGCGTACGCAACCTGGAGCGGGCCGTCGCCCGGCTGCTCCGCAAGGTCGCGGCCCAGCACGAACTGGGCGACCGGGAGCTCCCGTTCACCGTCACCGACGAGGACCTGCGGGGTCTCGTCGGACGGCCGCACCACGTCCCCGAGTCCGCCCAGGACCCGGCCGAGCGCCGCACCGCGGTGCCGGGCGTGGCGACCGGGCTCGCGGTGACCGGCGCCGGTGGTGACGTGCTGTTCGTCGAGGCGTCGCTGGCCGACCCGGAGACCGGCGCGGCCGGACTGACCCTCACCGGTCAGCTCGGCGACGTCATGAAGGAGTCCGCGCAGATCGCGCTGAGCTTCCTGCGCTCGCACGGCGCCGAGCTGGAACTGCCCGTCGCCGACCTCAAGGACCGGGGAGCGCACATCCACTTCCCGGCGGGCGCGGTGCCCAAGGACGGTCCGAGTGCCGGTATCACGATGACGACGGCGCTGGCCTCGCTGCTCTCCGGACGGCTCGTCCGTACGGATGTGGCGATGACCGGTGAGGTGTCGCTGACGGGACGGGTGCTGCCGATCGGCGGGCTGAAGCAGAAGCTGCTGGCCGCCCACCGGGCCGGTATCACCACCGTGGTGATCCCCAAGCGGAACGAGGCCGATCTGGACGACGTCCCGGCCGAGGTCCTGGAGAAGCTGGAGGTCCACCCGGTGACGGATGTCCGCCAGGTGCTGGAGATCGCCCTCGCCCCGGCCACGGCCAGGGCGGAGGAGAGGATCCCGGCCGCGGCGTGAGCGCCATGGCGTGACGGGCGTGGCATGACGTGCGCGGCCGGTCGGACGGCCCGCGCCACCCGAAAGGGCGGTGCGGGCCGTTCCGCTTGTCCGGGTACGGGAACGTGCTGTTCCGCGTCCGGGCGGGGGCCTGGAAAGGCCACGCTGCTGCCGCGGTCCGTCGGCCGGACCGCCGTCCCCGTGGACTCCGTGGTGCGGCCGGTCGACGAGGGGGCGGACGAGGGGCGGCTCGCGATGCGCCGGGTGAACCCGGACGGCACCGGGCTCAAGGACACCGGCGCACCGGTGCCGGGGCCCTGCTGTGCGTCGTGACGGCTCAGGGGCGGTAGACAGTCCCCGGCACCGGCTCGGCGGGGGCCATCAGCTGCGGGACCGTCACCAGGGTGTAGCCGCGCTCCTTCAGCGCGTCGATGATGCCCGGCACCGCGGGCACGGTCCCCTTGTAGATGTCGTGCAGCAGGATGATGCCGTCCTTGCTCGCCTGGTCGAGTATCCGCTTCTTGATCAGTGCGGAGTCGGTCGTCGAGTAGTCCTTGGCGGTGGCGCTCCAGAGGATCTGCGAGAGCCCCAGGTCCTTGCTGATGCCGGAGACCGTGTCGTCGGTACGGCCCTGCGGCGGGCGCATCAGCCGCGGCTTCTTGCCGGTGATCTTCGCTATCGCGTCCTGCGTCTTCTCCAGCTCGGCACGTATGTCGGCGGGCTTCCGGTCCGTCAGGATCTTGTGCGACCAGGTGTGGTTGGCCACCTCGTGGCCCTCCGCCTCGATGCGGCGCACCGTGTCGGGGTGCTTCAGCACGTGGTTCTTGCCGAGCAGGAAGAAGGTGGCGTGCACCTTCTTCTCCTTGAGGATGTCCAGCAGGTGCGGGGTGTCCTCGCCGGGCCCCGCGTCGAAGGTCAGCGCTATGCACTTCGCCTTACGGCAGTCCACCGGGCCGAACGAGCCCTTGGAGTCGGAGGCTGCGTCCCCTCGCGCCGAGCCCGGGGCCGTGCTCTGCATCGAGCAGCCGCTCAGCGTGAGAGTGACTGCCGTCACAAGAGCGACGGTCAACCCCGTACCGATCGACTTCGTCTTCCTGGGCAAGATCACGTCACTCCCTCACGGCTGAACATCGCACAAGGTGTGCGATGTCCAGGGACTATACACGGGGCGTATACATCGAGTGCATAGTGACGGAGGCGGAGGCGGAGACGGAGGTGACGGTGGAGGCGTGCGGGAGCCCCGGTGACGGGGTGCGTCACCGGGGCTCCGGGGAGCGGAGGCTCAGCCGTTGGCGAGTGCCTGTACGCGGTCGAGAGCGCCGTTGAAGTGGTTGTGGTCGCCGACGTACGGGCCGGACGACGTGTACTGCCAGATCGTGTAGTAGCCCCAGCCGGCCGGGAGCGTGCCGACCGTGGTGTCGTAACGGGCCACCCACAGCGGGTTGGTGGTGCCGAAGCCCGCGTTGTTCCCGGTGCAGGTCGTCCACCAGCTGGTCGCGGTGTAGATGACCGCGTCACGCCCGGTGCGCGCCTTGTACGTGTTCACGAAGTCGCGGATCCAGGAGACCATGCCGGCCTGCGTCTTGCCGTAGCACTGCGCGCCGTACGGGTTCCACTCGATGTCGAGCACGCCGGGCAGCGTCCTGCCGTCCCTCGACCAGCCGCCCCCGTGGTCCACGAAGTAGTTGGCCTGGGTGGCGCCGCTCGTGGTGTCCGGGGTGGCGAAGTGGTACGCACCGCGGATCATGCCGACGTTGTACGAGCCGTTGTACTGCTGCGCGAAGTAGGGATTCGTGTAGTACGTGCCCTCGGTGGCCTTGGTGTAGGCCCACCGGACGCCGCTGTTCCAGAGAGTCGCCCAGCCGACGTTGCCCTGGTGACTGCTGACGTCCACGCCCTCGGTCTGGGCGACAAGCGTTTCCCGCGGCAGGCCGCCCTGGCCGTCGTGGGCGATGACGCCCATGCCCATTGTGGCCGACCCGCGCGCGGGCTTCTTGGCGGCGGCCGTGGGGGAGTCGGCCGCGGTGGCCGCGCCGGGCAGGGTGAGCAGAAGCGAAAGAGCTGCGAGGAGGGTTCCCAGCGCCGCCAGGCGTGAGCGGCGGGTCGTTCCGGATCCGGATCTGTGCACGGGCATGTGCGTGCCTCCGAGGCCTCGGTGGGGGGATCTGCAGACCCAGGGGGGCGGCTCGGCGCACCCCCTGTGGCATGTCATGGTGTGGACATGCCAGTAGTGACGCTACGCACGTAGACCCGTGCGGGGGAAGAGGGCCTGGGCGGTGCCGTTGGTCTACGCCTGCGAAATACTGGCCGAGCTGCGGTGATGACCAGCGGCGAAAGAAACTTTCAGCGGCAGGAAAGCTCATGAGGGGTGTTGACGTGCGCGGGAGCGAAAGCGGTAGTGAACCCGGCGCGACCGGAGGAAGTGGTGTGGACCACGAATTCCTGGCACTGGAGCGGGAATTGGCTGTCTTTCTGCGCCGCGCGCGGGCCAGTTCCGGTGAGATGGCGCGGGAGGTCCATCCCGAGCTGGAGGCCGCGGCGTACGGACTCTTCGTACGGCTGGAGTCGGTGGGGCAGCAGCGGGCCACCGATCTCGCCGCGTACTTCGGCGTCGGGAAGGCGACCATGAGCCGTCAGCTGCGCGCCCTGGAGGAGCTCGGACTGGTGGCGCGCGAGCCCGATCCGGCCGACGGGCGGGCCTTCCTCGTCCATCTCACCGACGAGGGGCTGGCGCGCTTCCGCAGCGTCCGCGACGCGCGCCGCGACCGGTACGTGAGCAAGCTCGCCGACTGGGACCGGACCGAGGTGGCGGAATTGGCACGGCTGCTGCACCAATTGAACGCGCGGGCCGAGGACTGACGCCGGCCGGGCCCGAACCCGGCCCGGCCAGGCATCCCCGGGTACTCTCCGACCCCGCCCCGTGGAAACCGCCCACGCCGCCGGCGCGGGCCAACCCCGTACCTGGGTGACCTACAGCGCCACGTAGACCGCCGTCGCGTCGTCGTGCGTCTTGCTGCGCCGCAGATACGCACGCTCCGCGTCCGCGTCCTCCAGGGCCCTGACCCGGTCGATCAGCCCCTGTGTGCCCTCCTTGTGGAGCACCGCGAGGCAGGCCGCCCAGTCGCCCTCGTGGAACATTTCCGTCCAGCGGCTCGCCCCGTCCGTCAGCGCGGCCACCGCCCGCACCTCGGTGAGCGGCGTCCGCCCGGTCACGGCGCGGACCGCCACCCCGGGGTCGGCGGCGGCGGTGAAGAAGCCGCCCTCCTTGTTCCGTACCTGCGTATCGGCGATCGCGTCGGTGGCCAGGGAGCCCGGCGGCAGCCGGTCGAGCCGGTCG
Organism: Streptomyces sp. NPDC005151; assembly: GCF_053599875.1. Taxonomy (NCBI): domain Bacteria; kingdom Bacillati; phylum Actinomycetota; class Actinomycetes; order Kitasatosporales; family Streptomycetaceae; genus Streptomyces; species Streptomyces sp. NPDC005151. The sequence goes on from NZ_JBSFYR010000058.1 coordinate 7,521, forward strand.
TCGAGCAGCGCGCGCACCGTTCCGTCCGGCGACTCGAACAGTAGTACGGAGTCGGAGAGCACCAGGTGCTCGATCTCTTCCCCGTCCCAGCGCACCACGACGACGGTCGCCTGGGGAGTGCGTACGTGAGAAAGGTCACACAGGGCGCGATGTGTGTCGGCGGTGCGCCGGATGGACTCGGCGAGGATCTCGGTGAGCGTCAGATCCCGCCGCGAACCCGACAGTTCGACCAGCGATCCGCCCAGCCGCGCGGTGAACCAGGGCACGGAGTGCACACAACCGTCGTCCCCCCGTGGCGGAGTGACTCCGTCGAGCAGAACCAACGTGCCACCCCCGCCGGAAGCGGGAAGCGCGGTGGCTGCCCAGTCCTCGTTGGGGCGCTCGGGGCTACCGGGGACCGAGGCGAGTTCGATGCGCATACGGCCAGTCTGCACGACGCCTTCACGGGGCCTGCACGATCGCGGCGTTGGGCCGTACCAGCAGGTCAGTGGGGAGGCTTGAGCGGAAGGAGTGGCTCCGCACCGGGTGCGGGCGGGCATCCTGCCAAAGCCCGGGCGGAAGTTCCAGCCGATGGTCCAGGTGTGGGCTGCGGCGCCCGGGGGGAGACTTGTTCGTCAACTCCGGAGTGATGTTCACTCGTTCAGGTGGCGGAGCGGTTGATGCGCGCCCCCTCTCAAAAGCACTGGAATGGTCAGAAGCCGTACCAGGGGTCGGGGTGTCCTTCCACATATGACCGTGCGTCACCTCTGCTTCAAGGGTGGACGAGTCAAGATTGCGAGCACCGGTGCAGAAGAAGCGGCCGCGGAGCAAAGGCAGCGAGCGAAGCGGTGCCGGGGCGACACCTCCGGCGCCGAGCGGGAGTGAGCCGACCCGGCGCACCGTCCGCGTACGCAGCCGGCTGGTCGCCGGCGTCGCGGTCGTCGGCATCACCGTCATCGCCGCGGGCGCACCCGCGGCCCTCGGCGCCTCCGCCGAACTGACCGAGTCCCAGCGGTTGGTCACCCTTGCGCAGCTGAACCAGCAGGCGGTGGCCCTCGCCCACTCCCTCGCGGACGAGCGCGACGAAGTCACCGCCTACATCGCGGGCGGCCGGGACGGGAAGTCCGACGCGAAGAACGACGGCCCCAGCGCCCGCGTCGACCAGCAGATCGACGAGATCCGCGACACGGCTCCCGCCGCGCTGCGCCGCGACCTCTCCACGATCCCCTCCCTGCGCCGCACCGCCCTCACCGGCAAGGGCTCGGCACTCGCCGCCCACCAGGCGTACTCCGAGGTCATCGCCAAGCTCCACGACCTCGCCGACGACCTCGCCGAGGAGACCCCGCCGCGGGCTGCCGAGGCCACCCGTGCGCCCCTCGCCCTCGGCCGGGCCGCCGATCAGGCCTCCGCCACCCGCGGGCTGCTCATCGCCGCGCTCTCCGTGCCCCGCAAAGAGGCCACCCCGCAGATCGACCCGTTCACCGGGCTGCCCGTCCAGACCCAGGACGAGGGCGGCAGCGAGGACGACCGCAACCGTGACGAGCTGAGCGCCGCCGCCCAGCAGGCCAGGGTCCGCGAGCTCTCCTCGCTCGCCGACTTCGACCAGGCCGCGGGCAGCACCGCCCGCGAGAAGCTCTCCTCCACCGTCACCGGGCCCGAGGTCAACCGCGCGGAGAAGTACCTCGCCGCACTCACCGACCGTCCCGAGCTGTCGGACTCCGACCAGAAGGCCGACCGGAAGACGGTCGAGGCGGCACTCTCCGCCCGCGTCGACCGGATGCGCAGCGTCGAGTCCGCCCTCGGCACCGACCAGGTGCGACGCCTGGAGCAGCTGCGCGACGACGACGTCACCGCTCTCGAACTGCGCATCGCGCTCCTCGGCGGCTGTCTGCTGATCGCCGTCGGCGTCTCCACCGCCGTGGCCCGTACGCTGACCCAGCCGCTCGCCGTCCTGAGGATCGGCGCCGCCCGCCTCGCCGCGGAGCCCGCCACCGCCGAGCCGGTCCGCTACACCGGCCGCAACGACGAGTTCGCCCAGGTCGTTCGATCCCTCAACGCCCTCCACGGCAAGCTGAACGGGCTGCTCCACGAGTTCAACGGCCGGTTCGGGGATCTGGAGAACGAGCGCGGCGAACTGATCGCCGGACGCGAGGCCCTCACGCTCCAGCGCGCCGAACTCCAGCTCCGCACCGCCGATCTGACCGCCCAGCTGGAGCGACTCAAGAACACGGTCCACCACACCTTCGTGAACCTCTCGCTGCGCACCCTCGGCCTCGTCGAGCGCCAGCTCGGCGTCATCGAGAGCCTGGAGGAGCGCGAGCAGGACCCGGAGCGGCTCACCACCCTCTTCAAGCTCGACCACATGGCCACGGTCATGCGGCGCCACAGCGAGAACATGCTGGTCCTCGCGGGCGCCGAGCACGGCCACGGGCACTCCGGCCCGATCCCGCTGGTCGACGTGTTGCGTGCGGCCGTCAGCGAGATCGAGCGGTACGAGCGGGTCACCATCCAGTCCCTGCCACCGCACGCCCAGATCGCCGGTTTCGCCGCCGACGACCTCAGCCACCTGGTCGCCGAACTCCTGGAGAACGCGACCTCCTTCTCGCCGCCCGACTCGCATGTCGAGCTCTCCGGCTGGCTGCTGGAGACCGGCGAGGTGATGCTCTCCGTGCAGGACGAGGGCATCGGCATGTCGTCCGTACGGATGGGTGAGCTCAACGCCCGCCTGGCCGACCCGTCCTCGTTCGAGGCGGGCGAGCAGAGCGCCGACGGCGCGGGCCTCGGACTCCAGGTGACGTCGCTGCTCGCTGCGCGCCACGGGGTGAGGGTCCAGCTGCGCGAGCACAAGGACGGCGGGGTCACGGCGGTCGTCGTACTGCCGCAGGCGTTGCTGCCGAAGGCGCCGCCCGGCGCCACGCCGCCGCCCGTGACCGCGCCGGGGGACGCGCCCGCGGTGAACCTGCCCGGATCGGTCGCCGAGGCCAACTCCAATGCCCTGCCGGGCCGGACGCTCGCGCTGCCCGGCGACCCGCTGATCGCCGCCGCCGAGCAGAAGATCCGCGAGTCGGCAGCGGACCCGGCCCAGGCGAAGGCGCCCGCTCCGGCGGAAGTGCGCGCTCCGGCGGAGGTGCCCGCTCCGGCGGAACCCGAGCCGGTCGCCCCCGCCGAGTCCGAGTCCGAGTCCGAGACCACGATGCAGGTCCGGCTCCCGGAGCTCCGGGATGTCCCCGCGGCTCAGCCGGTCCCGTCGGCCGCACCGGCCCGCGAGACCCCGGCGACCCCCGACCCGTACGCCGTCGGCCCCGACCGCCACGAGCGCACCGCGGACGAGGCCCCGGAGCCCTTCACCGCCCCGGCTCCTTCCCCGGCGCCCGCCGCCGAGGTCTTTCCCGGCCCCCGGCAGCCGGAGCCGCAGGCCGAGCGCATCACCGACAAGGGCCTTCCCAAGCGCACCCCCAAGGTCCTCAGGCCCGCCGCCGCCCCCACCGCCGAGCGCAAGGGCAGCCTGGACAAGGACGCGCTGCGCCGCCGCCTCGGCGGTTTCCACCAGGGGGCGAAGGACGGCCGCCGCGACGTCGAGGCGGAGATCGCCGACGGTGCCGTCACCGGTGCCGGCACCGCACAGACCGAGCAGACCGAGCGGGCAGACCGTTTCGGCGGTCGAACCGATGAGACGGGGGACACAGTCGAGGAGGCACGCAGTTGACTGCGCCCAGCACATTCGGGCTGAGCACCGAGGCCCGGAACCTTCACTGGTTGCTGAGCAATCTCGTGGAAGAGGTGCCAGGGGTCCATTCGGTCACCGTTGTCTCGTCCGACGGACTGATGCTGCTCTCCTCCGACCCCGGCCGCCAGACAGCCGCAGCGACAGGCGGCCTGCAGGACGGCCCCCGGGGCTCCAGCGCCGACCTGGCGACCATCGTCTCCGGCATCGGCTCCCTCACCATCGGCGCCGCGAAACTGATGGACGGCGGCGGCGTCAAGCAGACCATGGTCGCCATGGACGAGGGCAGCGTCTTCGTCATGTCGATCAGTGACGGTTCGCTGCTCGGCGTGCACGCCACCCCCGACTGCGACATGAGCGTCATCGCGTACCACATGGCGCTCTTCGTCGGCCGTGCCGGACACGTACTCACCCCCGAACTCCGCAGTGAACTGCGCAAATCGATGGAGAGCGCCCAGTGACGCCCGCTGCTGAACCCGCCCGCAAGCTTCCGGTCCGCGGGTCCGACCGACGGCCCGCCCGGGTCCGCCCGTACTCGCTCACCGGCGGCCGCACCCGCTTCGGTCACGTCCTTCTCGTCGAGACGTTCGTGGCCGCGCTGGAAGCGCCCGAGGAGCGCCGCGAGCTCACCAACGGCAACCTCGCCACGCGGGTGATGCCGGAGCTCCAGGCCATTGTCGAAATCTGCCGCCGCATGCGTACGGTCGCGGAGATCTCGGCCCTGTTGAAGATGCCGCTCGGCGTGGTCCGAGTGCTGCTCAGCGACTTGGCCGACCAGGGAAAGATCCGTGTGTACGGGACCGGTCACGGCACCGGTCAGCCCGACCGCGCACTGCTCGAAAGGGTGCTGAATGGACTCCGTCGTCTCTGATCCGCTCCTGTCCGCCCCGCGTCAGCCGGGACCGGAGGACCAGGCCGAGGAGTCGCTCCAGGCCTGGCAGTTGGATCACACCAGGGCCCCCGTTGCCACGAAGATAGTGGTCGCGGGCGGGTTCGGGGTCGGCAAGACGACCTTCGTGGGATCGGTCTCCGAGATCACCCCGCTGCAGACCGAAGCGCTGATGACCCAGGCCAGCGAGGAGACCGACGACCTCACCGCGACGCCCGACAAGGTCACCACGACCGTGGCGATGGACTTCGGCCGTCTCACGCTCGACGACGACCTCGTGCTGTACGTGTTCGGCACGCCCGGACAGCAGCGCTTCTGGTTCATGTGGGACGACCTGGTGCGCGGCGCGATCGGTGCGGTGGTGCTCGCCGACACCCGGCGGCTCTCCGACTGCTTCCCCGCGCTCGACTACTTCGAGAGCTGCGGACTGCCGTACATCGTGGCCGTCAACCACTTCGAGGGGACGCTCGGTTACGAGGCGGAGGACGTCAGGGAGGCCCTGACCGTACCCCCGGACGTGCCTGTTGTGATCATGGACGCGCGTAACAGGATCACCGCCGTCGAGTCGCTGCTGGCCCTCGTGGGTCACGCTCTTGACGCGACCCCCGCCTAGCGCCGCTCCCGGCAAGCTTTGCCCCGTCGCGCCGCCCAGCACGCGCGGGACGACGCTCCTTGGACCGACCGGTAATTGGGGGGCGGCGTCACGGGGCTGGGGCACGCACCTCGCGGCGTTGTCGTCCATCACCATGGCTCCGCCATGGCTCAATCCTCCGCCTTGCGATGCACGCACCCCAGCCCCGCTCCTTCACCCACCCCCCAATTGCCGGTCGGTCTTATGGGGCAAACATTGCCGGTCACGGCACTGGACACACCTCGCGCACGTACCACGTAGACGTAACGGAGAACCGCGATGCGGAAGATACTCATAGTCGGAGCCGGCCAGTCCGGTCTCCAGCTCGCCCTCGGACTGCAGTCCAATGGGTACGAAGTCACCCTGATGTCCAACCGCACCGCCGACGAGGTCCGGTCCGGCCGGGTCATGTCGACGCAGTGCATGTTCGACACCGCGCTGCAGCACGAGCGCGACCTTCAGCTCAACTTCTGGGAGTCCCAGGCCCCGCGCATCGAGGGCCTCGGCGTCTCGGTCGCCGCCCCCGACTCCTCGCGCGCCATCGACTGGGTCGGCAAGCTGGACGGCTTCGCCCAGTCCGTCGACCAGCGCGTGAAGATGGCCGGCTGGATGGAGACGTTCGCCCAGCGCGGCGGACAGCTCGTCATCCACGGTGCGGCCGTCTCCGACCTCGACTACTTCTCCCGCACCTACGACCTGGTGATGGTCTCCGCGGGCAAGGGCGAACTGGTCTCCATGTTCGGCCGGGACGCGTCCCGTTCGCCGTTCGACGCCCCGCAGCGAGCCCTGGCCGTCGCGTACGTCCACGGCATGGGCCCGCGCCCCGAGCACCCCGAGTTCGACGCGGTCCGCTGCAACCTGGTCCCCGGTGTCGGCGAGCTCTTCGTGATGCCGACCCTGACCACGTCCGGCCGCGCCGACATCCTGTTCTGGGAAGGCATCCCGGGCGGCCCGCTGGACGTCTTCCAGGGCATCAAGGACCCCTCCGAGCACCTCGCGAAGACGCTGGAGCTCATGGAGCAGTTCACGCCGTGGGAGTACGCGCGTGCCACCAAGGTCGAACTGACCGACGCCAACGGCACCCTGGCCGGCCGCTACGCCCCGACCGTGCGCAAGCCGATCGGCCGGCTGCCCGGCGGCGGCCTGGTGCTCGGCGTGGCGGATGTCGTCGTCGCCAACGACCCGGTCACCGGCCAGGGCTCCAACTCCGCCTCCAAGTGCGCCGACGCGTACCTGAAGTCGATCATCGAGCACGGCGACCAGGCCTTTGACGCGGACTGGATGCAGTCCACGTTCGACCGCTACTGGGACACCGCGCAGCACGTCGTGAAGTGGACGAACGCCATGCTCGGCGTACCGCCGGAGCACGTGCTGAACCTGATCGGCGCCGCCGGTCAGCTGCAGCCGGTCGCCGACCGGTTCGCCAACGGGTTCAACAACCCGGCGGACTTCGACAACTACTTCTTCGACCCGGAGAGGACGAACGCGTACCTCGCCGAGGTATCTGCCGCTGTTTAAGCGTCTGACCTGCGAAGCAGTGGTCAGCGTTGGTGACTGTGGGCCGCCCTCGGACGGCCCACAGGCGGCCCGGTCGGCGCATGCGCGGCGCCGCCGGTTGCCCCAACGCGGCCGGCGGTCTGGGCCACGGCGGCGCCATCAAGCACGGCAGCGACAAGACGAACCTGAAGATCTACCAGGACGGCACGCTGGTCAAGACCCACGACTGGCTGTCCACGTCGATCGCCAATCTCCCGACCACGACCTCCACGTACACCTTCGACCTGAGCGCCGAACGCGACGCGGACATCTACCGGCTGTCCACTCGCGTCCACTCGGTGTGGCAGGTGAAGTCCGCCCCGGCCGACCCGGCGCGGATCGACCAGATGGCGGTGCTGCAGCTGGACTACAACATCGACACCGACCTCGCCGGTGACGCCCGCGGCGGCAGCCAGTCGCTCCGGGTCACCCCGGGGCACCTGCCGAACGCGGTCGGCGCCGGGAAGATCGAGGGCACCACGCTGTCGGTGTCGTACGACGACGGCGCGACCTGGAAGCCGGCGCAGCTGCGCCAGGACGGCACGTCCGGTGCCTGGACCGCCTCTTACGACGCCCCGCACCACGGCTATGTGTCGCTGAAGGCCGAGGCCTGGGACGACGCAGGCAACCGCGTCAGCCAGGAGGTGATCCGCGCCTACGGTCTGAAGTAGGCGAAAAGGCCCGATACGGAGGCTGTCGGCCCCCTTCCATCACGTCACCCACCCCCCCCAGTGACTGATGGAACGATAGCCTCCGTATTCTCACCTGGACTTCGCTCGATCGATGCGATCGAACCACTCGATCACGAGGAGGTCCTGTGCTCTCGATGCTCGGGCTCGGCCCGGCCGAGGAGGAGGTCTACCGCCTCCTGGTGGCCCGTGCCGGCGCCAACGCCGACCAGCTGGCGGCCGAGACCGGCCGCCCGCCCTGCGAGGTGCTGCCGCTGCTCACCGCGCTGGCCCGGCGCGGCCTCGCCATGGTCGGCACCGACGGCGGCGAGAGTGACGAGGGTGACGGCGCCTGGCCGGAGACGTCGACGGTCTTCACCGCCGCGCCCCCGGCCATAGCGCTCGGCGGAACGTTGCGGCAACGCCGCGACGACCTACGGGCCGCCGAAGAATCCCTGCTGGCACTCACCGAGGAGTACCGCAACGCGGCGGCCGGCGGCAGCATCGTCGAAGTGATCACCGACCCCTGCGCGGTACGGCACCGCTTCATGCAGCTCCAGGAGTCCGCCCGGCACGAGATCCGGGCGATGATGGTGCCGGAGTCCACCGTCGTGCAGCCCGAGCACAACACCGCCGAGCACGCCGGGGTGCGCCGCGGTGTGCTCTACCGCACCATCGTGCAGCGCGAGGCGCTGGGCCAGCCCGGCATGGTCGCCGAGGCGCTGGGCGCGATCGCGGCCGGCCAGCAGGTCGGCGTCGCGGAATCGGTGCCGGTGAAATTCATGATCGCCGACCGGGAGCTGGCCATGGTGCCCCTGCTGCCGGGGCGCCGCTCCGCCCCCGCCTCGATCCTGGTGCACGCCTGCGGGCTGCTGGAGGCCCTGATCGCCTACTTCGAACTGGCCTGGGAGCGCGCCTATCCGCTCTCCCCCAACACGGTGGGCGACGGCGTCACCGAGGTGCGCCCCGACGGCCTGGACGAGATGGACGCCCGGGTGCTGGCCCTGGTCCTGGCCGGTCTCACCGACCAGGCCGCCGCCGGCCAGCTCGGCGTCTCCCGCCGCACCGTCCAGCGCCGCATCGGTGAACTCATGCTCAAGGCGGGCGCGGAAAGCCGCATCCAGCTCGGCTGGATCGCCGCCCGCAGAGGGTGGGCCTGACGACCGCGCACGCCCATACGTACGTCACACGGGCAGGTGGGCAGGCAGGCGAACGGCGCAGCCACAGGCGGTCGATTCGGGGCCGGCGGCCCACAGATGACCCACGGCATGTCATGAGCCCTCAATCTGCGGAGAGTTCGCAGGTAGGGGGCTCGGCGCCCGTGTGTGCCTCATTCTCCGACCCGGAGAAGACGAACACGTACCTCGCGCAGGTCTCGGAGCCGGCGGCGGCCCGACCGCCGTACCGCCAGGACAGACACGATAGGCCGGGCCGGTTCCCGTCGGGAGAGCGACGGAGCGCGGCCCGGCTGACGTGTGTACGGGGGTACTGCGTGCGGCTACTCGTCGTCCGGCGCGGACGAGGAGTTGTACCCCGCATCCGAGCCGTCGGACGTGTTTTGGGCCGGCTCCGGGAGGCTGTACCTGCTCAGCGGCGGGCTCTCCGGATCCGGACGCACGGCGCCCAGCGGCGGATTCGACGCCAGCGGCGAGACCTTCACCTGCGACCCGGGCCGGGGCGCCTGCACCACCAGGCCGTTGCCGACGTACAGGGCCACGTGCGTGGCCTTCGGGAAGTAGATCACCAGGTCACCCGGGCGCAGCGCGTTCAGCGGTACCTTCCGCAGCTGCTTCCACTGCTCCTGCGAGGTCCGCGGAATCGCGTGCCCCGCGTTCGCCCAGGCCTGCGAGGTGAGCCCGGAGCAGTCGAACGACCCCGGACCCTCCGCGCCCCACACATACGGCTTGCCGAGCTGCCTGACCGCGTATTTCACCGCCTCGTCGCCCTCCTGAGACGGCGGCCGGGCCGAGGACAGGGCGCCCGAGGTGACCAGCGTGCCCTGGGCCTTGTCCGTGGCCTGCTGCTCCAGCCGGGACACCTTGGCGATCTGCTCGGCGGAGAGCTTGGCCAGCAGCGCCTCCACCTTGCTCAGCCGCGACTGCACGGTGTCGCGCTGCTTCTTCTGCCGCGCGGCCAGCACCCGCTGCCTCTCGAGCACCTTGCGGGACGCGGAGGCCAGCCCGTCGGCGCGCTTCTCGGCGCCGGTGAGCCGCTTCACGGTCGCGGCCCGGCCGGCCGCCACCCGCTGAATGACGTGTTCCTGGTCCAGGGCGTGCTCGGGATCGCGGGACAGCATCAGCTGGACGTACGAGGAAAAGTCGGACTGCCCCTGGTACTGCTTCCGGGCCAGCCGCCCCGCGTCGTTGCGGCTGCGGCCCAGCGCGGTCCGCGCCACGGCGAGAGCGGTGTCCAGCTTCTTCGCCTCCGTCTTCCGCTTCTTCAGCTTCGCCGTGGTTCCGTTGTACGCCTCGCTGGCCTCCTCGGCCTGCTGGTACAGGTTCTTGAGCTCGGTCAGCAGCTCAGCGACGCTCTTCGTGGCGTGTGGCTCACGAGAGGGGCCGGAGGGGCCGGGACTGCTCGGGTCCGTGGGGGCGGCGACGGCGGGGGCGGCGACGGCGGGTGAGGCCGCGACCGCCGCGGCGAGTGCTGCCGCGCAGACGGTGCGCAGAACCCTGGACGACACGGGATCACCTCCGATGACGGGGCGATCGCGGGACTACCCCATGAGTGAGCGCAACGCGTCAATACGGTCACTCGGGGGCGGGCGACGCAAGAACCGTGCGGCGTGGCGGCACCCGGATTCGCCCGGACGGCGGGACGACCCTCAAGGGGCCTGGCGGATCACGGCCGGGGCCCTGATCCGCCGGACACCCCCGAGGTCACTTCACCGGGAACGCGTAGAACATCCGTTCCCGCTGGACGACGGCGGACTTCCCGAAGGCCAGCACCCGGTACGGGGCGGTGACCGTGGCGCCCTTCGGGTCCTGCACCCCGATGTCCTGGAACTTCCACAGTCGCCGGCCGTCCGCCGCGGCGAACGCGGTGACCTGCGCGGCCCCGGCCGCCAGCACCGTCCTGCCGCTGGAACTCACGGTGACGACCGGCGCCCATCCGCTGGGAACCGCCTCGGTGGACCGCCACCAGCGCAGCTTTCCGGACTCCCGCTCGACCGCGCCCACTTCCTGGTCGCGGCTGGTGGTGTGCAGCAGGGCCCCGGCCGGGACCGGTGTCCCGAACACGGACCCGGGCGTGCCGTTCAGCGTCCACTTCGGCTTGCCCGCGGGCATCTCGAACGACTGGAGGGCGTCGCCCGCCGCCGCGTACAGCAGTCCCTGGTCATCCCCGACGGCTGCCCCGTCCGGACCGACCGTGCTGAACGACTTGGTCCACAGCAGCTTCCCGCTCCTGCGGTCGAACCCACGGAAGACGGCCTTGCCCTTGGCGGCCTTGACGTCGCCGGGGGTGAGCGTCGCGCTCTTCTGGCGTACGACGATGTCGTCGGGGCGGACGGCGATCAGCTGGTAGGCGGGGGTCGTCGATTCCCGGCCGGTGGGTACGGGGGTCCGCCACAGCTCCTTGCGCCGCACGATGTCGTACGCGAACAGGAACGACGTGACGACCTGCGTGTCCTTCCCGGGCTTCTTGCCCTTCTTCGGCTTCTTGGCCTTCACGGTGACCTTGTGCGAGCCGGTGAACCAGATCGCCGGACCGGACTGGCCGATGACGTCGGACACCGTCAGGAACGGTGCGCCCTCGAACTGGTTCTCGTACGCCACCCGGTGCGCGACCGTTCCGTCCTTCGGCGACAGCCAGAGGAACTCGGACGGCCCGGCGACGAAGCAGAACGCGTCACCGGCAGCCAGGGCCGCCTGCCCCTTCGCCGCGTCCGGGCACTCCCAGAGGCGGTGGCCGGTCCGCAGATCGACGGCGGAGGCCTGCGTCTCGCCGGTCAGCACGAGCAGCCGGTCGCGCCAGAGCGCGGCGGTGAGCGGCGTGGGTTCGGCCTCGGGGTGGCTGTACACCCAGCGCGGCTGCGGCGGCAGCCCGGCCACGGTGGGGCCGCTGGGGGACGGGGCGGGCTTGCCGTCGTCCGGGGCGTCGGAACCGTCGGCCCCGAGGGCGAGCGCACCCCCACCGCCGACGATCAGCCCGGCCGCGCCGGCGGCCGCACCGAAGAGCAGGGTGCGACGGTCGAGGGCGGCGGAGGGGGACGAGGAGGAGGGTGCGGGTGGGGGCGTGGGCGTCACGGGCGGCGGGGGCGAGGCGGGAATTGCCGCTGCCGGGGCCGGGAGGGGGCGCGGCACGAGCGGCGCGACGGGCGGCAGGACGGCGGGCAGCCGGTCCGGGGGACCGGTCCGTTCACGCGGGATGGACAGCTGGGTGGTCGGCCGGTCGGGCTCCGGGGCGCGGGGGCTGCCGACGCTTCCGATCCGGGTGGTCCGGGTGTCCTCTCCGAGGCCGCTGTCGCCGGGCGCGCCGGTGGCGGGGCTGTCGGGTGCGGCGTCGGCAGGTTCGGTGAGAGACCCGCGCGGGGCTGTGCCGACGGGGCTGTCCGCCGGCTCGTCGGCCGCGCCTGCGGACACCAGCTCCCTGACGCGGGACTCCTGTTCCGTAAGCGTCTTCGACAGCTGCTCCGGCAGCCAGCCGCCCCTCGCGAGGCCCGCCGCGCCCTCCAGTGCCAGTCCCGCCGCCACCGTCCCGGAGCTCGGCCGGTCGGCCGGGTCCTTGGCCAGGCAGCGCGCGATCAGCCCGCGCAAGTCCTCCGGGACCGCGCCCAGTTCCGGCTCCGCATGCGCGATCCGCTCGGCTGCCTCCGCCGCCGGGCCGTCCGCGAGCGGGGTCGTGCCGGTCGCCGCGTACGCCAGCAGCAGGCCGAGCACGAAGAGGTCGGAGGCCGGTCCCGCCGTCTCGCCCTCGACCTGCTCCGGGGTGAGATATCCGAGCCGTACGGAGAGCTGCCCGCCCGTTCTGGCCTCGGCATCGGCCGCCGCGCCCAGCGGGCCGAAGGCGGTGAGCCGCGGTCCGTCCCCGGCCAGCAGCACGGTCCTCGGGGCGAGCCCCTCCAGTACGGCCCCGGTGGCGTGCACCCGGGAGAGCGTCTCGGTGATGCCCGCGCCCAGTATCCGCACGGCACGCTCGGGGAGGGGACCCGCGGCGTCGATCGCCTCGGCGAGCGTCAGCGCCGGTACGTACGCCACGGCCGTCCACAGCTCCCCGTCGTCCGTACGGGTGGCGACCTGCGGCTGGACCCAGCCACCCGCCAGCCGGTCCGCGGTGCGCGCCTCCGCCTCGAAGCGGCGGCGGAAGGCGGGCAGTGCGGCAAGCTCGGGCCGGGCCGCGGTGATCACGACGGTCTGGTCCGCGGTGCCGTCCGTGGTGTCGGCCGCGCTCGCGTCGTGCGCGAGGTAGTGGACAGCGCTCGCCGTCTCGCGGAACCGCGCCAGCACGGTGTACGGACCGAAGCGGCGTGGGTCGTCCTGACGCAGCGCCTCCATGGCGCACCCCCTTGTGACCGTTCTCGTGACCATGGATCCGTCGATCCTAGAGGGTCCGGCAATCGAGAGGCGGCCGACGCACCCCGCCGGGACCAGCGGGTCAGATCGGTTTCGACCAGGGCCACTTGAGAGTGTGGCGCTCGCGGCCCTCGGGGGCGTACTCGTACACCCAGCCGCGCTGCACACCCAGCCGCTTGGAGTATCCGGCCGGGACCCGCCGGTACGCGTACACGGTGGCCGGTCCGCCGTCGGCGTCCGGCACCGGGACCTCGTACCACTTGGGCGGGTGGCCGGTCGAGCCGACGAGGACGGGGAGGACCCGCCCGTCCAGCGGGCCGCCCCTGAAGGTGGTGTTCTCGCTTCTCACGTCCCCAGTCTGACCCAGGGCGTGTTCCGGGGCTCGCGGCCTCCCCGGCCACAAGGAGTGGGCTCCCGGCGTCATGCGACTTTGCTTGCGGCGTTGTCGTCGGTCACCGACGCTCCGCGTCGACTCCGTCCTCCGCCTTGCCATCGAAGCCGCATGACGCCGCTCGCTGATCCACTCCCTGTCGTGGGGGAGGCCGTCAGTCCGGTGGCAGCAGGTGGGCCGCCCCGCCGACCACGGGGACCAGCCGGGCCGCCAGCTTCCCGGCAGGACCGGAGGCGGTCTCCAGCGGCAGCAGTGCCGCCACCACGGATGCCGTCTCCTCGTCCGTCGCCGCGGTGGCCGCGAGCAGGACGATCAACTGGTCGACCAGCCAGGCGCGCAGCTCGTCGGCGACGGGCCGTTTCTCCTCGTCCGGACAGGTCGCGGCTCCCGGCCATGATCCGCCGGGCACTCCCTGCGGCGCTCCCCCCGCCGGGGGAGCCGGCTCAGGCCAGCAGACCCGAGCTCTTCCACAACCTGCGCCCCAACCCGTTCAACACGCCGATGTCGTCGAGGAAGTCCGTCAGCCGCTTCGCACCCGACTGCATGACCTCCGCCCGGTGGCCGCTCGCCTTCACCTGGGCGACGGCCTCGCGGCGGTTCAGGCCGACGTTCTCGTACACCTGCGGGTTGATGAAGCAGACGGAGAAGACGCGCGCCACCTCCCCGCAGCTCAGCCGGGTGAACTCGCGCTCCCAGCGGGGTGCCGTGACCATCTGGTGGCGCAGCTCCTCGCGGGCGTAGCGCACGTGCCGTGCCTCCTCGACCACATGGATCCGGGTCACGCCGCGCACCAGCGTCTGGACGCGTTCGTCCGGGAACGTCAGACGCTGCATCCAGTCGAGGATCTCCTCGCCGAGCAGGGTCGCGGCGAACGAACCGGGCGTCGTGGACACGGTCTTCAGCACCCGCGCCAGGTTGTGGTAGACGCGCGGTACGGGATAGCTGGGCGCCTGCCCCCACTGGATCATGCGGCCGAACATCATCGAGTGTCGGCACTCGTCGGCTATCTCGGTGAGCGCGTAACGGACATGATTGCTGGTCACCGGCTTGTCGTAGATGTGCCGGACCAGCAGCTGCATCAGGATGATCTCGAACCAGATGCCGAGCGAGGCCAGCGACGCCGCCTCGTGCCGGGCCAGGTCCATCCGCTGCTCCTCCGGCATCTTCCGCCACAGCGGGGTGCCGTAGAGGGAGACGAGCTCGGGCGGCCAGAACCACTTGCCGTCCTCGACCGCCGCATCCCAGTCGAGTTCGGTGTCCGGATCGAAGGAGTGCTTGGCCGAGGACTCCAGGAGGCGCTCGGCGATCTGCTCGCGGTCCCGAAGCGGGCCGAGTGCGTCGCGGAGCACCTGCACGTCGCGTTCGGTCACTGTCGTCATGGCTGGGGGCACCTCACACATGGGTTACCGGGGGTCACCTTTTATGAGACTGCTTGTCAGTAAGGCAGTCAATCCCCCGCGCACGACTTGTTGACCCGGCGTCTACCAACGTGTGAACCTGCCAACTGACGCCGCCCCCCAATTGCCGGTCGGTCTTATCGGAGCATGCGAGGCGAAGGAGCCGTCCGTGTCGACACGCGACCTCTACACCACCGCCCCCGACACGCCCCTGTGGCAGGTGCCCGCCTCCGGCGCGGCCCGCTTCAGCTGGGACTACGACGACGGCCGTGAACGCCTTCTCGCCCTCTACCAGAAGGGCAAGGACAAGCAGTGGGACGGCAACAAGCGCATCGACTGGTCCCTGGAGGTCGACCCCGCCGACCCGCTGGGCACCCCCGACGAGGCTCTCACGCTGTACGGCACCCCGCACTGGGCCAAGATGACCGAGAAGGACCGGGGCGAGCTGCGCAAGCACTACACCTCGTGGCAGTTCAGCCAGTTCCTCCACGGTGAACAGGGCGCGATGGTCTGTGCCGCCCGGATCGTGGAATCGGTCCCCGACCTGGACGCGAAGTTCTACTCCGCGACCCAGACCATGGACGAGGCCCGGCACGCGGAGATATACGGCCGGTTCCTGCACGAGAAGGTGCAGATGCTCTACCCGATCAACGACAACCTCCAGGGCCTGCTCGGCGACACTCTGCGCGACTCCCGCTGGGACATGCCCTACCTGGGCATGCAGGTCCTGATCGAGGGCCTGGCGCTGGCCGCGTTCGGCATGATCCGTGACACCACGGCCAAGCCGCTGCCCAAGCAGATCCTCGCCTACGTCATGCAGGACGAGGCCCGGCACGTCGCCTTCGGCCGGATGGCGCTGCGCGACTACTACAACCAGCTGAGCGACGCCGAACTGCGCGAGCGCGAGGAGTTCGTCATCGAGGGCTGCTACCTGATGCGCAACCGCCTCAGCGGCGTCGAGGTGCTGGAGAACTTCGGGATAGGCAAGAAGGAGGCCAAGGAGCTCTCCGAGCACTCGGAGTACCTGCAGCTCTTCCGCAAGCTGCTGTTCAGCCGGATCGTCCCGTGCGTCAAGGACATCGGTCTGTGGGGCGAGCGGCTACAGAAGGCGTACGTCGGCATGGGCGTCTTCGAACTCGGCGACTCCAACCTCGACCTGCTCATGGCCCAGGACGAGGAGATAGCCGAGCAGCTGGACCGGGACCGGTTCGCGGCGGAGGAGCGGGCGCGGGTCGCGGAGGTCGAGGAGGCGATAGCGGAGGGCGCCGCCTAGCCCTCGCCGCCGTGGTCCCGTGCGTGGAGAAGAGGCATGGACTCACCGTAGGACGCCCCGAAGAGGTCGAGATCATCCGTAGGCAGGACGGAACGAGCCGCTTCCGTGGGCCATGATGGATATACGACTTCTGCCTCCTACGTCAGGATGGCCCGTATGACGCCTCCGTCCACGGCCACGACCGCTGACTCGGCGGCGGCGCGGCGAAGCCTCGAAGGGCTCGCGCTCGGCGACGCGTTCGGAGAGCGGTGGTTCCCGCTCTTCCGCCCGCCCCGGCAGGCCTACAACGAGATCCGCGCCCGTCGCACCCCGGCCGAACCGGTCTGGCACTGGACCGACGACACCGCCATGGCACGCGCCCTGCACCGGGTCCTCGACGACCACGGCGAGGTCGACCAGGACCGGCTCGCCGCCTGCTTCGCCCTCGGGTACGACATCGACCCGGCCCGCGGCTACGGCCACGGCATGCACATCCTGCTGCCCGAGCTGCTGACCTCCCCGGCCGACTGGCGCACTCTCGCGCCCGGCCTGTTCGAGGGCGGCAGCCTCGGCAACGGCGCCGCCATGCGTGTCGCACCGCTCGGCGCCCGGTTCCATGCCGACCTCGAACGCGTAGTGCGCCAGGCGGAGTTGTCGGCCGAGGTCACCCATGCCCACCCGCAGGGCGTCGCGGGCGCGGTGGCCGTGGCCGTCGCCGCGGCGCTGCATGTGCGGGGCGAGTTCACCCTGACGGCGGTCGCCGACCGCACGCCCGAAGGGCCGGTACGGGACGGGGTCCGGCGCGCGGCCGACGTGCCGTTCACCACCGAACCGTGGAAGGCGGCCGACTTGCTCGGCAACGGGCAGCGCATCCGGGCCGACGACACGGTCCCGTTCGCCCTGTGGACCGCCGCCCGGCACCCGGACGATCTGGAATCGGCGCTCTGGGCCACGGCGGAGGGCTTCGGCGACGTCGACACGACCTGCGCCATCACCGGCGGGGTCGTCGGTGCGGTCACCGGAGTGGGCGGGGCGCCGGCCGAATGGCTGCAGCGGCGCGAGCCGTTGAGCTGAGCGCCGGGAAGCTGGTCCGCAGCGTGAACGCCCTGTCCGTCGGGCCGTGTTCGCGCAGGATCCGCAGGCGCTCCTCGGCATCCTGCACCGTCGGGCGCTCGCCCGCCGGAACCCACCACAGTGCGGTCATCGCCTCCTCCACCCGCTCGAACCATTCGCGGCGCCGGGCGAGGAGTTCACGATGCTGCCCCTGGTACATGAAGGCCGTCAGCGCGTCCGTGTCGCGCCACACCGACATGTTCACGATCAACCAGGAGTCTCCGAAAACCGGTACGTCGGTGGCGTTCCCGGTCTCGCTCTGCAGCCTCCAGATGAACCCCGCGGCTTGGTCGGCGACCGTGTTGACCGGATCGAGGGCGCCGACGAAGTCTTTCAACTCGGGTGAGTCCAGCGGGAATGTGAGCCGGGCGATGTTCACCTGGGCGAGTTCGTGGCCGGTCTCCGGCGTCATGGATGTCATGGCCGCAGTTTGACGTGCTCCCCGGCCTGAAGTCCGGGTATTCCTGCCACGGTTGGCTGACCGTTTCGGTGGCTTCCTGCTTCAACGCGCTGTGCTGGGACTTTCGTCCTGGTTTTACCTGCGCTCTGCGAGGCGTTTCGGTCATCAGCGTGTGCCGCGCCGCACGCGCCGTTCCGAGCCGCGAGACGCCCCGGACGGGGGCGCGCCCCCCGTGCCGTCAGCCCGCAGCGCCGCCTCCATGACGGCCCGGGCGATCGGCGCCGCGCTGCCGCCCCCGCTGATGTCCGCCCGCTTCGCGGCGGCGTCCTCGACGACCACCGCGACCGCGACCGCCGGCCGGGTCGAGTTCGGCGCCTGTGCCCAGGAGATGAACCAGGCGTACGGGGTGCCGGAGTTGTCGATGCCGTGCTGAGCGGTGCCGGTCTTGCCGCCGACCGTCGCCCCGTAGATCGCGGCATTGGATCCGGTGCCCTGCTCCACGACGTCGATCATCATCTGCCGCAGCTGCGTCGCCGTCCGCGGGCTCATCGCCTGGTGGTAGGAGCGCGGGCGGTTCTGATGGACGGTGGTGCCGCTCCTGGTCGTCGTACGGTCCACCAGATACGGGTGCTTGAGGTCACCGCCGTTCGCGACGGCCGACGCCACCATGGCCATCTGCAGCGGTGTCGCCGTCGTGTTGAACTGTCCGATCGACGACAGGGCCAGCTGGTCGTCGCTCATATCAGTGTCGAAGTTGCTCTTTGCCACGCCCGACGGGATCTTCAGCCCGGTGTCGTTGAAGCCGAACTTCCGCGCCGCCTTCACCATCCCGTCCAGCCCGACCTCCACCCCCAGATGGGCCATCACGGTGTTGCACGACACCCGGATCGCCTCGGCGAGCGACGCGTACTCGCAGCCGCCGGCCTCATTGGGGAGCGTGGTGCTGGTCCCCGGCAGGACGTACGGGGACGGGGTGTCGGTCTCCGCGTAGGGGTCCTCGACCGCACCCGTGTCGAGCGCCGCGGCCGCCGTCACGATCTTGAAGGTGGAGCCGGGCGGATAGGTCTGCCGGATCGCCCGGTTGAGCATCGGCTGGCTCCTCGCCCTGTTGAACTGCCGCCAGGCGTCGGTGACCGACGAACCGGTGCCGGAGAGCCGCTCGGGGTCGTACGAAGGGGTCGAGACCAGCGCCAGGATCTTGCCGGTCGACGGTTCGAGGGCGGCGACCGCACCCCGCCGCCCGCCCAGCCCGGCGTACGCGGCGCGCTGCATGGAGTCCTTGACGGTCGTTGCGACATTGCCGCCGGGCTGCCGGCTGCGGGTGATCTCGTCCCACAGCGGCAGCGGGGCGAGCAGCGGATCGGTACCGGAGAGGATGTCGTCCTCGGCGTTCTCGATGAGCGTCGTGCCGTACGTCTGCGAGGCGTACCCCGTCACCGGCGCGTACAGCGACCCGTCGGTGTAGGTGCGCTCGTAGGTGAGCCGCTCGTCCGTGTTCCTGGAGCCGGTGACCGGCTTGCTGCCGACCAGGATGTTGCCCCGCGGCTGGTCGTAGCGGGCGATCGTCCGGCGGCGGTTGGCGGGGTTGTCGTCCAGCTCGTCCGCCTGGAAGACCTGGATGCGGGCGGCGTTCAGCAGCAGCGCCACGAGCAGCAGCAGGCAGAACGCGGCGGCCCGCCGGATGTAGCGGATCACGACGGGTCCTCCACGATCGGTGCGATGACCCCGGTCTCCACCTGGTCGGGGTGGGGGGTGCGGGCGAGGTCGCTGATCCGGATGAGCAGCGCCACGATGATCCAGTTGGTCACGACGGACGAACCGCCCTGGGCGAGGAACGGCATCGCCATGCCCGTCAGCGGGATCAGCCCCATCACGCCGCCCGCGATCACGAAGACCTGGAGCGCCAGGATCGATGCGAGCCCGATCGACAGCAGCCGCCCGAAGGGGTCGCGCAGGGCGAGCCCGGCCCGGTAGCCGCGGGCGACCAGCAGCGCGTACAGCAGGAAGACCGCGGTCAGCCCGGACAGCCCGAGCTCCTCGCCTGCCGTGGCCAGGATGAAGTCGGACTTGGCGGCGAAACCGATGAGGATGGAGTGGCCGAGACCGAGCCCGGTGCCGAGCATCCCGCCCGCGGCGAACGCGAACAGCGACTGGGCGAGCTGGCTCGGTCCCTGGCCCGCGTCGATGGAGGCGAACGGATCGAGCCAGTCCTGCACCCGGCTGTGCACATGTGGCTCGAGGGAGCCGACGGCGAACGCGCCGACGGCGGCGAGCAGCAGCCCCACCGCGATCCAGCCGGTCCGGCCGGTCGCCACGTACAGCATGATCACGAAGAGGCCGAAGAAGAGCAGCGAGGTCCCCAGGTCGCGCTCAAGGACCAGCACCCCGACACTGAGCAGCCAGATCGCCACGATCGGGCCGAGCACCCGGCCGGTGGGCAGTTGGAGTTTCCAGATCCTGCGGCCCGTGTAGGCGAGCGCGTTGCGGTTCGCGGAGAGGTACGCGGCGAAGAAGACGGCAAGCAGGATCTTGGCGAACTCGCCCGGCTGGAACGAGAGTCCGCCGATCCGGATCCAGATCTTGGCACCGTTCACCGCGGGGAAGAAGATTGGCACGATCATCAGGACGAGCGATGCGGCGACCGACAGGTATGCGTACCGCTGGAGCACCCGGTGGTCACGGAGGAAGACGACGACCACGATGAAGAGCGCGACCCCGAGCGTCGACCAGATCAGCTGGGTGGGCGCCGCCTGGTCCTTCGGGGTCTCCAGGTCGAGCCGGTAGATCAGCACCAGCCCGAGACCGTTGAGCAGGACGGCGATGGGGAGCAGCAGCGGATCGGCATGCGGGGCACGGAAGCGGACGGCGAGATGGGCGAGGAGTGCGAGCAGCCCGAGGCCGGCACCGTAACCGGCGACATCGGGCGGGATCGCGTGGTCGTGCGCGAGGCCGACGGCGGCGTAGCCGTAGACGGAGATGAGGACGGCTCCGACGAGGAGTGCGAGCTCGACCCCGCGCCGCTTGGGCAGGCGTAGCTGCGGCGGGGGCGCGTCCGTCCTCGTTGCGGTCATGCCTCGCAACGTAGCAAGAGGTGCACCATATTCCCCTTATGTCACTTCATTTCCCTTACGTCGCCTCTGTCTGGTCGTCATGGCCGGGCGGTTCGCCGCCGTCGAGTCGTACGTATTCCGGGAGCGTCAGCCGCGCCACCGCCCCGCCGTCCTCCGCGTCGGCGAAGACGAGCTCGGCGCCGATGACCGCCGACTGCCCGACGGCGATGGTCAGTCCGAGCCCGTGGCCCTTGCCGCCTTCCTCGGTACGGAACCGCTGCGGACCGCCGGCCGGCAGATAGTCCGGGAATCCCGGACCGTGATCGCGTACGGTCACCACCGGCCCGTCGACCGTCACGACCACCGGCGGCCGGCCGTGCTGGTGCGCATTGGCGATCAGATTGCCGAGGACCCGCTCCAGCCGCCGCTTGTCGGTCTCCACCCGCACGGGCCTCGCCCCGGTTCCGGCTTCCGCCCCCAGGACACGGACCTCGGTCTCCGTTCCCGAGGCGCCCGCCACTCGCACGGCGAGCGGAGCCAGTTCGTGAACCGCGAGATCGACCTCTTCCGTGTGGGCGTCGAGCCGGGAGATTTCCAGCAGATCCTCCGTCAGCGCCCGCATCGCCCGCACCCGGTCCCGCACCAGCTCGGCCGGGCGGCCCGCCGGCAACAGCTCGGCCGCGGCCGAGAGGCCGGTCAGCGGGGTGCGCAGCTCGTGCGCCACATCGGCGGTGAAGCGCTGCTCGGCCAGCAGTTTGCGCTGGAGCGTGGACGCCATCGTGTCGAGTGCACCGGCGACGATCGCCACCTCGTCCTGCCGGCGCGACGGGTCCGAGGTACGGGGGTCGTCGACGCGGGCGTCGAGATCGCCCGCACCGATCCGGCGGGCCACCTGGGCGGTCTGGTGCAGCCGACGGGTGACCCGGGTGACGGCGAATGCGCCGACCAGCAGCGTGGCACCGATCGCCAGCAGCGAGGAGCCGACGAACGCCCGGTCGAGGCTGTTGATCACGTGGGCGCTCCGGCTGAAGTCGATCGCGGTGGCCAGCGCGCGGCCGTCGGCCGGGCCTGCCGCCCACATGGTCGGACGCCCGTGGTGGTCGGCGACGAGCGTGCCCTGATGCCCGCTCTCGGCGAGGGCGCGCAGGGACGCGGGCAGCCCGGGCGGATCGATACCGGAATCCGGCAGGAGCGCCTCGCCCGCCTTGTACGCCGCGGTGACGTCGTTCAGCCGGGAGAGCGCGTCGGTGCGGGCCTCGTCGAGGGTCTCCCGGGTCACCGCGGTGTGCACCAGTACGCCCAGCAGTGCGGCGAACGCGCAGCACATCACGGTGATGAACACGGCCGACTTCCAGGCGAGCGTCGCGGTCCACGCGGGCGCGCGCAGTCTCCGTCGCCTCATCGCCGCCCCGCGGAGGCGGTGACCGGCGGCGGCACCATGGTCGCTTCGGGGCTGGGCTTCGCGCTCGGCCGGCCGGTGGGCGCCACCTCCGGGGCCTTCCGCAGGATCTCGTCCCGAGTCGGCAGCATCGCGCGCTGATGGTCGTCCCAGGACCAGGCTGTCCGGTACTCGTATCCGGCGATCGCTGACGGCACTCGCATGATCACGTCCCGCCCGGCCAGCTCCACGCTGATCACGGAGTCCGAGACGGCCATGATCCGGGTCAGCCCGCCCGCCTCCGCCATGTAGACACGCACCGAGATCCGCCCGTCGCTCCGCCGCACGCCGAGCACCATGTCGTTCCTGCCGGCGCCCGTCAGGTCGCGGTAGTACGGCTGCAGGACCGGGCAGGCGGCCGGCGCGCTGCGGCACGCGGTGATCTTCCGGGCCGTGTCGGCGGGGAGCTCGTCCGAACCGCTGGACTGGCTGGTGGTGGCCTTCAGGTCGGCCTGCACCACGGCGACCGGGTCCAGCTGGTGCACATCGTCGTGCGGGACCGTGATCCCGGGGATGCGCGCCGTCGCGCCCTCGCCGTAGTCGTACGGGGCGGCGGAGGCGGGTGGCAGCTGCGGCCAGAGCCGGGCGGGCCCGATGGCGGCCGGGGCCCTTCCGGCACTCTTCGGCTCGCCGCCGGTGCCGCAGCCGGTCAGCAGTGCGGCACCGGCGCCGGCCACGAGGGCCGCCTGCGCGCGGCGCGTCACCCGGTGATGCGGGCGCATGACTCCCTTCCTTCCCGGACGTCCGGTCATGGGTCCGCCGACCCATGACCCATCGACCTTATGCGGAAGAAAGTCCCTTATGTTCTTTTGTTGCCGGTATGGCCGCGGTTGTGTCAGTGCTGGTAGGGGTGACCAACTGTTGGCTTTCGAGGTCGTTCGAGTGTGCGTAACCAAATTTGGGTGAGCGCGTTGTTCCGGGTGTGAATCTGACGGAGTGGGCGAGGGTGCAGGGTGTGCATCCGCAGACGGCGTATCGCTGGTTCCGTGAGGGCACGTTGCCGGTACCGGCGCAGCGGGTCGGGCCGCGGATGATTCTGGTGAATGTGGAGGCCGTTGCGGCGCCCGGGACGGTCGGCGGTGTCGGGTTGTATGCCCGTGTTTCCTCGCGCGACCAGACGGGTGATCTCCAGCGTCAGGTGGCCCGGCTGTCGCGGTGGGCCGCGCAGTCGGGTCACCGGGTGGTGCGGGTGGAGTCCGAGATCGGGTCGGGTATGAATGGCTCCCGCGTCAGGGCCCGGCGTTTACTGGCCGACCCGGACGTGACCACCGTGGTGGTCGAACGCCGTGACCGGCTCGGCCGAATGAACACCGAACTTGTCGAAGCGGCACTCGAAGCCGCGGACCGGCGTCTCGTTGTCCTGGATGACGGGGAGCTCGAAGACGACTTGGTGCGGGACATGATGGAGGCGCTGACGTCGTTCTGTGCCCGCCTGTACGGGCGCCGTTCGGCGAAGAGCCGGGCGAGGAAAGCCCTGGAAGCTGCCGACCATGGCTGAGTCGAAGAACCAATTGCGCACGATCGCCCCGCCGTTCGTCGCCGTCGGACCCACAGGTGTGGCAATACGCGACCGGCTCAAGCACCACACCGCCCAGGACGAAAGAGTCCTGCGCGCGGTCGGCGAGCACCAAGGCCGTCTGAGCTCCCGTGACCTCAAGGCCCGCTGTGCGGATGGTCTGGAGCACAGCGCGGACACCTGGGCGGCGCGTAAGCGGGACCTGACGGCACTGTCGTCGTCGCGGATCGCGGGTGCGATCACCAAGGCCACGCACGATCAGTGGGCGCTCGCACGCCGTTGCCAGGCGGCTCACATCCGGACGCTGGATGCTGGGGTCAAGATGCTGCGGCACCGCCTGTCCCTCCCGGTCGGGGCGCCCGGAACGAAGCGGGCCGCGGGTGGCTACCGGTCGAAGAGCGAGTGGTTCCGCAAATCTCGCCGTCTCGCGATGCTGGAAGACCGGCACACGGCTGCTGTTGCCGAGTGGCAGGCCGGGCGGGTGCGGGTGGTGCGGGGCGGCAAGCGTCTCCTGAACACCCGCCACCATCTCACCGACGCCCGGCTCACCGAAGGCCAGTGGCGGCAACGGTGGGAGGCGGAGCGCTGGTTCATCGCTGCGGACGGTGAGTCGGGGAAGCGGTTCGGGAACGAGACGATCCGCGTCACCCCGGACGGCGAGGTCAGCATCAGGCTGCCTGCTCCGCTCGCGCACCTGGCCAACGCCGGGCACGGCCGGTACGTCCTCACCTCCCGGATCGCGTTCGCGCACCGGGGTGCGGAGTGGGCCGACCGCATCACCGCGAACCGGGCCGTCGCCTACCGCATCCACCTCGATACGGAGCGTGGCCGCTGGTACCTCACCGCATCCTGGCAACGCCCCCTCGTGAAGACCATCCCGTTGGAAACCGCCCGCGCTCGGGGCATGATCGGTGTCGATACCAACGCCGATCACTTCGCCGCCTACCGGCTCGACCGGCACGGCAACCCCATCGGAGATCCGCGCCGCTTTCCCTACGACCTGTCCGGGACCGCCGGTCACCGCGACGCACAGATCCGCCACGCCCTCACTCGGCTGATCAACTGGGCCCGGCGGGCCGGGGTCGCCGCGATCGGCATCGAAGACCTGGACTTCACCACCGAGAAGACCCGCGAGAAGCACGGCCGCCGGAAACGGTTCCGGCAGCTCA
Organism: Streptomyces sp. NPDC005151; assembly: GCF_053599875.1. NCBI lineage: Bacteria > Bacillati > Actinomycetota > Actinomycetes > Kitasatosporales > Streptomycetaceae > Streptomyces > Streptomyces sp. NPDC005151. The sequence continues at coordinate 32,187 of NZ_JBSFYR010000058.1, forward strand.
TCTCCGGCATGCCGACCGGCAGGCTCAAGGCCCGGCTGGTGTCCATGGCCGCCGAACACGGCCTGAGCATTGTCGCGGTCGACCCCGCCTACACCTCCCAGTGGGGTGCCCAGCACTGGCAGAAACCGCTGACCACCCCCCACCGCACCATGTCCCGTCACGATGCCGCCGGTATCGCGATCGGACGACGCGCCCTCGGACACCCGGTCCGGCGTCGGACGGCACCGCCCCCACACGACCGGAGTGATCGTGCGGGGCATCGGACCGTCCAGGCCGGACCAGGTGACCGGGGGCGTGAGGGAACCCGCCCACCCGCAACGGACCGGCCCCTGGAGGGCCGGCGCCGAGTGGGAAGCGAAAGCGGGAACCCCGTGCATCCAACACCGTTCGGGATGCGCCCAGTACGCAGCAGTGGGTCCAGGACTCACTTATGCACACTGGTTAGGAACGGTTCTGTCCGTCCTGGGCATATCCCGGCTGCTGCTGGGCCTGTCCGAACGGGTTGCCGTCCTGCGATGCCACGTGTTGCGCCAGCAGTTGGTCGGCCTGCTCCTTCGGGATCTTCTGCTCCCCGCCGCAGAACGTGCACTGCGTCGCGTACTTCGTCGAGAACGGGAACAGCGGCACGAAGAACAGCGTGAACTTCGTGACCCGCTTCCGCAGTGTGTGCGCGGCCGGATTGCCGCACCAGCCGCAGACCATCGTCAGAACGGCCAGTTGGTACAGATAGCCTCGCGTACCAAAAATGATCATGTCGTGGGCCCCTTCCCCGTTACTTCGTGAAGCGCTCGCCGGCAGAACACCAGCAGCTTTTCGTCCTCGTATGTGTCGTGGCTGCCGTACCCGCCGGCCGTCGCGTTGTGACGTCGTACGGAGGCGAGTTCGGCGCGCAGTACATGTGCCGCATCCGACCCTGCACCAGCAACACCCATCAGCGCCAGGCATTCGGCCACCCGGACCCTGACATGACGGTTCTTCTCCCAGGCGGCCAGCATGACCGGTACGGACTCCTCGGTCCGCCCCGTCACCTCCCACAGCGCGATCGCCGCATCCACCCGCAGCCACAGCTCGTCATGGAGCAGCAGCGCCCGCAGCCGGGGTGCCGCCGCGGCCGCGTGCGCACCCAGCCCGCCCAGCGCGCTCACCGCCGAGCGCCGCTCGTGCGCATGCTCCGCCCCCAGTCCCTCGATCAGAACCGGCAGCACGGCCTCCACGTCCCCCGCGACCGCCCACAGTGCCTGAGCCGCTTCCCTCGCCACTGGGGGCCCCGGGCGGCGGATCAGCGCCCGCAGCTCCGGGACGGCGCACCGGGCGGCCGGACCGAACGAGCCGAGCGCCCGCAGCGCCGAGGTCCGCAGCCACTCCCCGCGGTACTCCGGCGCCCCGCGGAGCACCCGCAGCACCTCCGGCGCCGCCTCGCCCGCCCGCAGCGCGGTCAGCCCGCCGAGCAGCGGATTCGCCCGGTCGTACACCCCCTCGTCGAGATCGAGCCCGCCCAGCCTGCGCCGCAGCACTCCGGCGAGCGGGGCCGCGGCCGCGCCCAGATACCCGATGGCGAACCCCACGTCGTGCGGCACCTCGGGCCGCTCCAGCGCGGCGGCCAGCGCGGGCACCGCCCGGGCGTCACCCAGCCGGGCCAGCGCCTTCACCGTGCTGCCGAGCCCCGGTGGCTCGCTCGCCCACTCCTTCACCCAGGACCCGGGATCCGCCGCCACCCGCGCCGCCAGCGCGTCCGCGGCGGGCGCGGCCAGCCCGAACAGCTCCTCCAGCATGTGCGAGGCGGCCTCGGCCAGCCGCCGCTCGGGGGCCGCGAGCTGGGCACCCACGAGGCGGACCAGCTCCTCGTACGAGCCCCGCCAGGCCCGTATCAGCCCGCTGCTCATCTGTACCGCATCGATGCGCTGCCGGCGGTCGGGGCTGCGCAGCTGGTCGATCAGCAGCGCGCTCCGGTCGGCGACCCGGTCATCGAGCCCGACGTGCAGCGTTCGCAGCAGATCCGCCGTCCAGGGGGCGGTGCGCCCGGCGGATTCCGCCGCGGACAGTGCCCGCACCTGCCCCACCAGGGTCACCGGCGCACCCCGCTCCTCGGCGGGTTCGCCCGGACCCGGCTCGTCGGCCTGTGCGGCGGCGCCCACCGGGTCCGGCACGCCGACCGCCGTGCCGGGCATCGAGCGCAGCTCCGTCAGCAGCCCCGCCACCATCCGTACGACATCGCCCGGCAGCGCGTCCGGCGCGCAGCGGGCCAGCTGGGCGAGGGCAGCCAGCCGCAGCGCCGGGGCGTACGCCTCCGCGGCGAGCCGGCTCAGCCAGTCCGCCGCCTGCCCGGCCAGCGGGCGGTTCCGCAGCGCGACCCGACCCGCCGCCTCCACGAGCGCGAGCCGCACCTCCTCGTCCGGCTCCACCGGCAGCCGCTCCCGCAGCAGCGCGAGGACCCGCGCCGGGTGGCTGTGCAGCGTGGCGAGCGCCAGCGGCGCGGCGAGCCGTACCCCCGGGTCCTCGTCGGCGATGAGCTCGAAGAACGCCCCGGCGCACGCGGTGACGGCCGAGGCCGCCATCGCGTAGTTCGCCGCGCCCTCGATCTCCTCCTCGTCGAACTCCTCCTCGTCGAAGTCTTCGTCGTCGTCCTCGTCCAGATCGATGCCGCCGATGCTGGTGAGCAGCTCGACGATGCTGCCCCGGTCGTGGATCCCCGGATCCACGACCAGCTCGAAGAGGAAGGGAATGCAGGCGAGTGTGCAGTCGTACACATCCCCCTGGTGGTGAACGGCCCCGTACATACCGTCCAGCGCCTGTTCGCGCTCCGCCGGATCGGCGGACGCGAGCCCCCGCAGCAGGCCCGGCACGTCGTCGGCAGGCCCGTAGGCATGCTCCATCGAGGCCCAGTCGACCTCGTCGATCCCCGCGAACATGCCGTCGCCTCCCCGCGCATTCACGTAATGCAGTGTCTGCGCAGAGTGTGCACCACGGCCCGGGCAATCCACCCGCCACATGCAGCCTTTTGCTTGCCGACATGACAACGGCCGGATGCGTGCGCCATCAGGGCAGCGGCCGGGCCCGGTTCGGATTGATGAGCGGGCCGAGCAGATCCCCGTACCGCTCCAGCCGCCCGGCCATGTCGCCGGCCAGAAAGACCAGCCCGGCGGGGCTCCGGCAGTCCTCGATCTCCGCCCAGGTGACGGGCGCGGACACGGTCGGCTCGGCCCTGGCGCGCAGCGTGTACGGGGTGGCGGTCGTCTTCGCCGCCGCGTTCTGACTGAAGTCGACGAACACCTTCCCCGGCCGCAGCGCCCGTGTCATCCGGTGCACCACCAGCTCCGGAAGATCCCGCTCCGCCTCCTCCGCCAGCTGTTTCGCGTACGCCGACACCCGATCGGAGGAGGCCGGTTCCAGCGGTACGAGAACATGCAGCCCCTTCGATCCGGAGGTCTTCCCGTACGCGAGCAGCCCGTCCGCCGCCAGCCTGTCGCGCAGCCACAGGGCCACCGCGCAGCACTCCACGACGGTTGCCGGAGCCCCCGGATCGAGGTCGAACACCATCCGGTCGGCGATCCCCGGCCTGTCGGCCGGCCACTGCGGCGTATGGAACTCCACCACCAGGTTCGCCGCCCACATCAGCGACGCCAGATCCTGGATGAGCACCTGTCCGGCCTGCTGCGCCGTATGCCGCGGCACCTCGGCGATCCGTACCCAGGACGGGGTGCCCGGTGGGGGGTTCTTGGTGAAGAACCGCTGCCCGTCCGGCCCGTCCGGATAGCGCAGGAAGGACACCGGCCGGTTGTACAGATGCGCGAGCAGGGCCCCCGCCGCCGTGGCCGCGTAATAGTGCAGCACCTCGCCCTTGGTGGTTCCGGTGGCCGGATACAGAACCTTGTCGAGATTGCTGAGCGCCAGGCGCCGCCCCTCCACCTCGGTGATCGGCGTCATACGATAAGAATCACATGAATTCAGGATCAATAGTGATCTATCGGTATGTCTATGGACAAAGGGGCGAACGGTGAGGTCCATCTGGAACGGCGCGATCTCCTTCGGGCTGGTCAGCATCCCTATCAAGCTGGTCAACGCCACCGAGAGCCACTCGATCTCCTTCCGCCAGATCCACCTCGCCGACGGCGGCCGGATCCGCTACCGGAAGGTCTGTGAAGTCGACGAGCAGGAAGTGACGGCCGCCGAGATCGGCAAGGGGTACGAGGACGCGGACGGCTCGATCATCCCGATCACCGACGAGGACCTCGGCTCGCTCCCGCTGCCCACCGCGAAAACGATCGAGATCGTCGCCTTCGTGCCCGCCACCGAGATCGACCCGCTCCAGATGGACACGGCGTACTACCTCTCCGCCAACGGAGTCCCCGCCGCCAAGCCGTACACGCTGCTGCGCGAGGCCCTGAAGCGGAGCCGGAAGGTGGCCGTCGCCAAGTACGCGCTCCGCGGCCGGGAACGGCTCGGCATGCTGCGCGTCGTCGACGACGTGATCGCGATGCACGGCCTGCTCTGGCCCGACGAGATCCGCGCCACCGACGGTGTGGCCCCGGAGACCGACGTCACGGTCCGCGAAGCCGAACTCGACCTGGCCGACGCCCTGATGGCCACTCTCGGCGAGGTCGACATGGACACCCTCCACGACGACTACCGCGAGGCGGTCGAGGCGCTGATCGCCTCGAAGGCCTCCGGCGAGGCACTCGAACCGGCAGCATCCGGCGACACCGGCGGCGGCAAGGTCATCGACCTGATCGCGGTACTGGAGAACAGCGTCCGGGCGGCGAAGAAGGCCCGCGGCGAGGAGGCGGAAGAGGCAGAGGAATCCGGGAGCGCACCGGTGGCCGAGGTGACGTCGCTCGCCGCCCGCAAGAAGAGCGGCGGAACCGGCGCGAAGAAGAAGGCCTCCGCGACCGCCACCCCCCGGAAGGCCGCCGCGAAGAAGTCGACGCCGGGCAGAACCCCGGCGAAGAAGACCGCCGCACGGTCGACCACGAAGTCGACCGCGAAGACGGCGACGAAGAAGACCGCGAAGACGACGGCCAAGAAGGCAACACCCAGGAAACGCGCGTCGGCCTGACGGGACGCCGGCAGCCGCTGCTCCTGCCCGCGGCGACGTGGCGCTGCCGACCGTGGCCGGTCCACGCCGATGGGTGCCGTGCCGGCGACTCCCGACGAGCGACCGCCGGCGCGGCTGTGTACGGAAGACGGAACCGCCCGCCGGCGCGTGGCGCCGACGGGCGGGGCGGAAGGTTATCAGTGCATGGTCATCGACTCCGGGCAGGGCGAGCGCATCCGCCGGGACCGGGCGTCCGCAGCGCTGCCACGCAGGACTGCCCCGGAGCCGAAGCCCCGGGGCAGTCATCGCATCGAGCCCGTGCGTCAGTCCCGGCGGTACGAGTTCACGTATCCGGCTGCCGGAGTCCCGACACCCGTCACGTCGTCGTATCCCTTGACCGCCTTGAGCGAGGCGTCCTTGCCGAGGCTGCGCACCGACGTCAGAGGACGGGGCGCGGTAGGTCCGGCTGCCCTTGCGGTAGTTGCGCAGCTGGGTGCTGAACGCCTTCTCGGCCGCGGCGACGTCACCGGTGGCGGAGACGTAGTACTGACGGGCGCCGGTGACGGTCAGCCCGCTCGACTTCAGCCACTGAACGACCTGGTCGATCTGCTGCCGGGTCGCCCCGAACCGGGCCTGCGCCTTCTTGGCGCTCAGGTACTTCCCGTACGAAGGGGACGCCGGGTCGGACACGGCGGCGGCGTAGGCGGCCAGCCCCTTCGCGTCCCGGCCGGCCAGATGGACCCGGACACTCACCTTTCCGCTGTCGGCGGTGGCCCCCTGGTCGGCCTTGGCCGTGGCCCAGACCGGCTTGGTGCCCTGCAGAGCGTCACGACCGGCGGGTGCGGAGTCCGCGCTGGCGGACGGTATACCGAAGGCGAGTGCACCGGCGAGCAGCGGCAGTGTCGCTGCCATGCTCAGCCCGGCGCGACGTCTGGCACGACTGGTTCTCATGTAACCCCTGACCGCGCCCGGCCCTACCACCATTTTCGCCGCCAAGAAGGGTGTCAATCAGGGCGGAACATCCACGAACGGCCCATCAAACAGCTGCCCGGGCCGCCCCCATCAGTAGACTGAGAGGCGCCGCGACTGGCGCGCATCCCGGCAGGGGTGCTCCGTGGAACCGACCACGAGGAAGCGGCACACTCCGGGCCTGTCCGGAGGCGTCACCACCGGAGAGCCGTCCGCCTGGGCATCCGGGTCCATGCGGCAGCCATGCGCCAGACCCGGGAGGATCCCGTGACGACACCCGAGAACCGCCGCCCCGCACTCACCGCCACCGACCCGGAGCTTGCCGCCCTCGTCACCGCGGAGGAGCAGCTCCAGGCCGACACCCTTCGCCTGATCCCCAGTGAGAACTACGTCTCCGCAGCCGTGCTGGAGGCCTCCGGCACGGTGCTCCAGAACAAGTACTCCGAGGGCTACCCCGGCAAGCGGTACTACGAGGGCCAGCAGATCATCGACCAGGTGGAGACGGTGGCCGTCGAACGGGCCACATCCCTCTTCGGCATGGACCACGCCAATGTGCAGCCGTACTCCGGATCGCCCGCCAACCTCGCGGTGTACCTGGCTTTCCTGCAGCCCGGCGACACCGTGCTCGGCATGTCGCTGCCGATGGGCGGCCACCTCACGCACGGCTGGGGCGTCTCCGCGACCGGCACCTGGTTCCGCGGTGTGCAGTACGGCGTCCGCCGCGACACCGGCCGCATCGACCTGGACGAGGTCCGCGACCTGGCCCTCGCCGAGCGCCCCAAGGTGATCTTCTGCGGCGGTACGGCAGTGCCCCGGGAGATCGACTTCGCCGGCTTCGGCGAGATCGCCGAGGAGACCGGCGCGGTCCTGGTCGCCGACATCGCCCACATCGCGGGCCTGATCGCGGGCGGCGCCCACCCCTCGCCCGCCCCGTACGCCGACGTGGTCTCCACCACCACCCACAAGACCCTGCGCGGTCCGCGCGGAGCGATGCTGCTGAGCCGGGCGGAGCACGCCCGCGCCATCGACCGCGCCGTCTTCCCCGGCCTCCAGGGTGGCCCGCACAACCAGACCACGGCGGCGATCGCGGTGGCCCTCAAGGAAGCCGCAACCCCCGGCTTCAGCGACTACGCCCACCAGGTCGTCGCCAACGCCCGTGCCCTGGGGGAGGAGTTGGCGTCCCGCGGCTTCGACCTGGTCTCCGGCGGCACGGACAACCACCTCCTGCTGATCGACCTCACCGGCAAGGACGTACCCGGCAAGATTGCGGCGAAGGCCCTGGACCGGGCCGGGATCGTCGTCAACTACAACGCCGTCCCGTACGACCCCCGCAAGCCGTTCGACCCGTCCGGCATCCGCATCGGCACCCCGGCCCTGACCTCCCGCGGGATCCCCGCCTCCGAGATGGGCGCGGTCGCGGAGTGGATCGACCGCATCGTCGAGGCGGCGCGCACCGGTGACGAGGCCGTGGTGGAGAAGGTGCGCGAAGAGGTGAGGACCCTGATGGACGCGTACCCGGCGCCGGGGCTGCCGGTGGCGTGACCTGACCGCTCCGCCGGATCCCGGGCACCCCGGGATCCGGCCCGCGGGGCGCGTCATCGGCGCCACGGTGAGGATGCCGTCCAGCCGGCTGCTTGCTCGACGGCGCGGCAGCACGCCTGTCAAGGCGGCGTCCAACGGGCACGGAGGTCGTCCGTTCCCTGCTCGGCCGCACGGTCCTGATACGCGCGGAAGGCGTCTACAGAAATGTCGGGAGCGGTACGCGAGATGTCGGCGAACTCGCTAGGGGGGGACGAACCTCCTGCGCCGCCGTAGCGGTATCAGCTCACCGATCTGGCGGCCCTCCCGGGCCACGGTGAACGACCTCCTGCCCTTCCCCGTCGGCGACTCAGGCCAGCTCGCTGACGAACGTGCGCCAGGCGTCGCGGTCGAAGGTGATGACGGGGCCGTTGGGGCGCTTGCTGTCGCGTACGGGGGCGAGGTGGGGGAGGTTGTCGGCGATCTCGACGCATTCGTTGTTGCCGCCGCTGTACGTGCTGGTGCGCCATCTCGCGCCCGACAGGTCCGGCGTGCTGCGGTGTGCGCCGCTCATTCTTGATGCTCCTTGGATCTGCGATGGATGACAGCGCGGGACTCGTTCGGCGAGAGCGCTGATGTGCGCGCAGCGTCGAACAGGTTTTGGTAGCGCGAGACATCCGCTGCTCGCTCCAACCACATGGACCCGGAGGGGTTGTCGACCAGAACCACGTCGAGCACCCCCTCCTCCGGAAATCCCAGCAGTACGTATGGGCCGAACATACTTGCATGGGCTCCACGGCTGAACGGCAGCACCTGAACTGTCACATTGGGGTGCTCGGAACTGGCCAGCAGGTGTGTGAGCTGCGCGCTCATTACCTGAGCACCGCCGACCTCCTGAAGCAGTACGGCCTCCGAGATCACTGCCCATAGCTGGAGTGGTTCGTCGGACAGAAGGCGCTCTTGCCGGGCGAGACGTACCTGTACGAACTTCTCGATCTCATCGGCTGTCTGCCACTGCTGAGAGGCCACGGTGACGGCCCGGCGGCTGACGCTGGGGAGTTGGTGCTCTCGGAGCTGGTGACCAACGCCGTGCGGGTGCCCGCACCCGGTGACCGGATGGTCGGCGTGCCGCTGGTAGTGGCAGGCCTTGGATCGGGCCTGGTGTCGGCGTCGCCAGTCGGACCAACTGAGCCGGTGTGCCGCATCGTGTGCGGGCTGGACGACGAGCGTGATGAACAGGCGCTGGATCTCGTTGCAGCTCATGGCGGGGGTTACAACGGTGCGGCGTCCGCCCTGCCCGGGCAGGCGAATCTGCCGCCTGCTACGTCTAGGATCCGCTGTCGTGGGGAAATCAAACACTGAGCCTGGGGCAGGCGTTGTTCTTGCCAACGGCCGTACTCGGATGTGGGTGGAGCGAGGTGCGCTGCACTGCAGGCGGGGGCGTATGACCGTCACCGTGCCGGGAGCGCAGATCCGGGAGGTCAAGGTGACGGGGCAGTCGCTGGCCGTGGTCCTGTTCGAGGAGGCACAGGCTGACACGGCCATGACAGTCCAGCATCGCAATGAGGCGGTGGTTGCTGCGCTCGGTCGCGAGATTGTAGCGATCATGAGCGACGCGGGCCCCTCGGGGAGTCGGCGGCCAGTCCAGCGGCAGTTGGTGCGCGTCTGGCCCGTGCGGGTGCTGGCTGATCTGCGTAATCGGGTGCGGCACGGCAGCCCGTGGTGGCGGCGTGCCCTCTGGTACGTGGTTCTGGGGTTCCCCCTGGCCGTGTTGCTGCCGGTGGAGCCCCGCTTCCTGGGTCCCCTTGCCTGGCTGTTGCTGCCGCTGAGCGTCGCCTCGCTGCGCGCATGGGTGCGCATGGCCGAGCTGGACACGCGGTGGGTGATGTGGCGGCGAGGCATCACCGTACGGGCAAGGTTCGAGTCCGACCCGCACAGCGACAGCACCAGTAGCTACATTGTCCACTTCCGCACGCTCGACGGCCGGAAGGTCACGGCGAACGGGCAAGTGCGAGGGCGCCGGGAGGAGATTCGATACGACCCGCAGGACCCCTCACGTGTGCTCGCGCCGACCCGCGTGGCCTGGCTGGGGGTCGCCTTGGCCGCGTTCATGATGATCGGTTTCTGGGGTGTCGTCTTCAGTATCCCGACGGTTCTCTGGCTGATTGGGCTGCTGGCACTGCCGTTCTAGTACTCCATCCGGACTTCCGTATTTCCGCAGGTCAGCGGCATCGCCAAAGGCGTCCGAAACTGACATCGCGTCAGCTATGGGCTCCTTCGCGCCGCGCTCACCAGGAGGAATCCCAGCCTGCCGACTCAATGCGGGCGCGTTGTCGGCGGGGACTCGCGCGAAGTCCGGCTGGAGTACTCGTACTCCGGCTGCAGTTCGTGATCTTGGTGATTTTCGCTAGGGTTCTCCGGGTCTTCAAGTGGGGGACGTGCTGTCTTGAGGCAGTCTGAGCAGGCATTATGCACGGGTGAGCATCAGCATCAAGTTCTTCGTCGCCCCTGACGACACCTCGGCGGCAAGCAGCGTGGACCGCGGGCCGGACAAAGTCTTCGGCTCACTGACCTGCGGCAACTTCGATGCTGCAGAGGCGGTGATTGAGTGGGAGAGCCTGCTCACCGGACAGAGTTTCGAGGCGCTCGTCGCGTCCGATGAGCCGCATATGGTTGCCGAACCCGGAGAAGAGGGCGGTCCACTGCTGTTTGTCGTCTCGGCTGCGCTTCAAGGGGCGCTGGGCGGTGCTTCGGTGGCTCGCCTTGCCGAGGTCGGCGAGCTGTGGATCCAGGAACGGGCCACGGAGGGCGAGGTGTTCGACCCGGAGATGGTGGGGGAACTCCTGGGTGATCTGGCGGACCTGGCCCGCATCGCCGAGGGGCGGGGTCACGGCCTGTACTGCTGGATGACCTAGCCTCCCAACCCCCGTCGTGCGGTCCCGCCATTTGGACCGGGGACGAGATGGTCGCGGCCACCGATGATCATCGTGGTTTGTGAAGACAACGAACGATCAAGCGGTGGCCGCAGTTCACAGAGTAGACCCGGCCCGATGGCAGGACGCATTCGAGGGCCTGATGGGCCGGATCGCGGGTCGTTTCGCCCGCGTGGAACCCCGCCGGCGAGTCAAGCGGTTGGTGCTCGGCATCCTGTCGGACATCCCTCGCAAGAACTGCTGGACGATCGCCGAATGGGTCGGGGAGTCGACCCCGGACGCCATGCACCACCTGCTCAGCCGGGCCAAGTGGGAGGCCGACGCGGTCCGTGACGATGTGCGGGGCTACGTGGTGGAGCGCCTGTACGACGAGCGGGCGGTGCTGGTGGTCGATGAGACCGGCGACGTGAAGAAGGGCACCGCCACGGTCGGCGTCCAGCGCCAGTACACCGGCACCGCCGGAAGAATCGAGAATGCCCAGGTTGCCGTCTACATGGTCTATGCCGGCGGGCGCGGGCACGCCGCGGTGGACCGGGAGTTGTACGTCCCGCGCTCCTGGACCTCCGACCCCGACCGCTGTCGCGCAGCCGGGCTCAGTGGTGGGTGCGCCGAATCCCGGACCCCGAGTCGGAGGTCGGGGAGGGTGCCTGGGCCCGGTGGGTGATCGTCCGCCGCCGCCCGACCGAACCCAAACTACAGCGGCGACACTGATCTACGACTGAAGGGTTAGAGGCACGCCGTCGAATGCCGTAGGACGGACCGGGGTGCAGCCGCGGGAAACTCCGGATGTGCCCCCGGCCGAGGTGGAGTTCCGGGTGCTGGGTCCGATGGAGGCGACTGTTGGCAGCCGGGCGGTGGATCTGGGAGCGCCGAAGCAGCGTGCTGCGCTTGCGCTGCTGGTCAGCCAGGTGGGCCGGCCGGTGTCGGTCGATGTGATGTTGGAAGAGCTGTGGGACGGGCAGCCGCCGCCGTCGGCGATGACGTCGCTGCACGCGTACGTAGCCAATTTGCGGAGGGTGCTGGAGCCGGATCGCGCACCCCGGAAACCGGCGACGGGGCTGCGCACGCACGGCCGGGGTTATCTGCTGGATGGCCGCGTTGCGCAGGTCGACGCCCACCGCTTCGGCGAGCGTGCGACGGCTGGGTGGCAGGCACTGGACCGGGGCGACCTGCGGCGGGCACTGAGCGCGTTCGAGGCGGGGCTGGCGTTGTGGCGTGGGCAGGCCTACGCGGAGGTGGCCGATACCGCGCAGGTGGCTCCGGAACGGGTACGGCTGGAGGAGTTGCGGTTATCGGCCACCGAGGGCCGCTGCGCGGCGCTGATCGCTGTGGGCGCGCATGGGGTCGCCGTGTCCGAACTGGCGGCCTTCACACGTGCCCATCCGCTGCGCGAATACGGTTGTGAACTGTTGGCCCTGGCGTTGTACCGGGCCGGACGGCAGGCCGACGCATTGGCTGCGCTGCGGACCCATCACAAGCGGATGGCGCAGGAGCTGGGCATCGACCCGAGTCCGGCGCTTCAGCACCTCGAGGGTGAGATCCTGCGCCAGGCCACGGAGTTGGGCTGAGGTTCGGGTCGCGTCCGCGTCCCGTCCTTGCCGGGCCTCCCGGCGGATGCCGGAAGGCCCTGGCGGAAGGTCGTGGCGGAAGGCCGTCACGTACCTTCGAGCGCGGGTTCGAGGTCGGGCTTGCCGACCGGCGCCGTGGGGGCGTCGTCGTGCCGCCCGAACAGCCTGCTGGGCCACCACATCCACCGGCCCACGTCCAGGGTCAGCGCGGTGACCAGCACCGAGCGGACGATCATGGTGTCCAGCAGCACGCCGAACGCCACCGTGAATCCGAGCTCGGCCGCGAACAGCAGCGGCAGCGAGGCCATCGCCGCGAAAGTGCCGGCCAGCACCAGACCCGCTGAGGTGATCACACCGCCCGTGGCGGACAGACCCTCCAGCGCGCCGCGCCGGGTGCCATGCTGCTGGGTCATTTCGCGTACCCGGGTGACCAGGAAGATGTTGTAGTCGACGCCCAGAGCGACCAGGAACACGAACGCCAGGAGCGGGAAGGAGGCGTCCGCCCCGGCGAAGTGGAACACGTGGTTGAACATCAGGCTGCTCACGCCGAGGGCCGCGGCGAACGACAGCACCACCGTCGCCATGAGCAGCAGCGGAGCGACGATCGCCCGGAGCAGCAGCGCAAGGATGAGCAACACCACGACGAGCACAATGGGGATGATCACCTTGGAGTCGCGGGTGGCCGCATCCCGCGTGTCGAGAGTGATCGCCGCGTTGCCGCCGACTTGGGCATCCGCACCCTCGATCCCGTGGACCACGGTTCTGGCCTGCTTGACGGTGTCCATCCCGGCCTTGCTGCTGGGAGCGTCCTTCAGTTCTCCGGGCACGAGCGCGTCACCGCCCTTGACCACCGGCGTCGAGACGTCGGCGATCCCTGGGACACCGGCCAGCGCCGTCCTCACCCGGTCTGCCGAGGCAGCCTTGGTCACGACGTAGATGGGGTCGCCCGAACCGGCCGGGAAGTGCCTGGCCTGGATCTCCTCGCCGATGGCCATCTGCGGTTTGTTGGTGAACTGATCCTTGCTGGAGAGCCCGTCGGCCTTGAGCCCGACCACAGCGACAGCCATGGCGCCGAGGACAACCGCGGTCCCGATCCACACCGTCCGCGGCCGGCCGGAGATGGCGGTGCCGACCCAGGTCCAGATGCCTTCCCTGGCCGCCGCGGCTGCTCCGTACGCCGGCTTGACCGGCCAGAAGATCCAGCGGCCGAAGATGACCAGGAGCGCCGGCATCAGGGTGACCATGGCGAGCAGCCCGACGGCGATGCCGACGGCACAGGCCGGCCCGAGCCCCTGGGTGGAGCGGAGAGTGGCCAGCATCAGCAGCGTCAGGCTGACCGCGACGGTGGCGGCGCTGGCGATGATCGCCGGACTGCAACGGCGCAGCGCCTCCGCCATCGCCTCGTGCCGGTCCTCGTGCCGCCCCAGCTCTTCTCGGTAGCGCGAGGTGAGCAGGAGCGCGTAGTCAGTGGCGGCGCCGAATACCAGCACGGTCAGAATGAAGCTGGTTTGCGAATTGACGGTGAGTCCGGCGTTCTTCGCCAGCAGATAGATCACCGCTTCCGACGCGACCAGGGCGCCGCCCGCGGTCAGCAGTGGCAAGAGCGGCAGCACCGGGCTGCGGTAGGTGAGCAGCAGAATCACGACCACCACCAGCGCGGTGATGGCCGTCAGGCCGCCTCCTCCGCTGAAGGCCTTGATCGAGTCGGATGCGTAACCGGCCGGTCCGGTGACGTGGAACCCGAGACCGTTGACGTTCTCTTCGCCGACCTTGTTCATCGCGTCGACGACCTTGCCGATCCCTTCCCAGCCCGTCTTGTCCTTGTGAACCTGGACCACGGTCTGGATGGCCTTGCCGTCCTGGGCCTTCACTGGGCCCTGCGCCTGCCCCACGACGTTCTTGATGCCCTTGAAGGCTTCGGCGTCGACTCGGGCCTTGGTCATGTCGGCAGGGGTGATGCCCTCGGGCCGGTCGTAGATCACGATCGCGGGCATGGTGTCGGAACGCTGGAACTTGTCGGACCGCTCGACGACCTTGGTCGACTCCGCGTTTGCGGGCAGCCAGGCCGAGCTGTCGTTCTTCTGAACGTCGGCGAGCTTGCCAGCGAGGGTGAGGGCCGGGACCAGCACGGCCACCCAGAGGGCGAGGACGATCCATTTCGCCACCCGGCCACTGGGTAAGGAAATCATTCTGCGAAGCATGTGTTACTCCTGAGCGATCGCTTGATGTGTGAGAGCTTGTCGGGATTGGCGACGATGTAGATCCCGCATACCTGATGGCCGTCCGAGGTGAGGTCGAGGACGATGACGGCCTGAGTGGTGTCGCCATCGAACATCACTGCCGACGGGGCGCTGTTGACGCTGCGGTACTCGATGTCGAGGTCCTTGCCGAAACGGCGAGCGCTGCCGATGAGCGCGCGGGCGACCTTGTCCCGGCCGTGGAACGAGCGCAGCCCGCCCACCGGGTGGGCCTTGCCGTCGCCGTTGCCGTCGCCCCACAGGCTCACCTCCGGGGCCAGGACCTGCAGCAGGGCGTCCACGTCGCCGCCAAGGGTGGCGGCCAGGAACCGCTCGGTCACCTGCTGCCGGATGCCCGGGGCGGGCTCGTAGCGGGGGCGCCGGGCGTGGACGTGCTCGCGGGCGCGGTGGGCGAGCTGGCGGACTGCCGACGGAGAGCGGCCGAGGATGTGCGCGATCTCGGTATGGGGGTAGCCGAACACCTCGTGCAGGACGAACACCCCCCGCTCCAGCGGGGAAAGGGTTTCCAGGACTACCAGCAGCGCCAGCGACACCGACTCGGTGTGCATCACCGCATCGGCGGCATCGGCGGCATCGTCGAAGGCGGGTGTGTCCACGCAGGGGGTGGCGATTGGTTCGGGCAGCCATGGCCCGACGTACGTCTCCCTGCGGCGGGTGACGGTGGCCAAGTGGTCGAGAGCCCGGTTCGCCGCGATCCGCACCAGGTAGGAGCGCGGGCTGTCGATCCGCTCCGCGCCCGGTGCCCGGTTCCTGGTCATCCACGACAGCCAGGTCTCCTGCAACACGTCCTCGGCGTCGGTGACACTGCCGAGCATGTTGTAGACGATGGAGAGCAGCAGGTCGCGGTGCTCAGTGAATGTCTTTGTCGCAGCCCTTGCCACTGGATCCGATGCCGCCTCCTGCGGGCTGCCCTGGGATAGGGCCGAGTCTGACGGGGGGTAGGACATCTTCGGGCCTCTCATTGCGGATGCATTCCGAAACTGAGACCCGTCCGGCACCCAGGAGTGTGACATCATCCCGCACGATGTGGCGTGCATCACGTCGGCGCCAACCAGCCGTACAGTCCCGGCCAAGGCACGTGGCCGACGATATTGCTCCGCACCCGTATTCGGCATACCCGAAAAGGAATGGTGGCCAGGGCTGCCGCAAAGTCCTGCGTGTAGACGTTTCCGCTGGTTAGAGGCCCGTGCCTGGAAAGGTCGAAGCTCCGTTGGGGTGGGTGACCTCGCAAGTCGCCCTGAATCAACGGAGCTTCGGTGAAACGTCAGTCTGTCACGTCCGTGTCCCGGTCGGAGTTGCTGTCGCTGGTGTCGGCGCGGGTGGCGTTGTGGCAGCGGCTCGGCGAGGTGAGCGATCCGCGCAAGGCGCGGGGGCGTCGTTTCCCGTTGCCGGTCCTGCTCGTGATCGCGTTGTGCGCGACGGCGGCGGGTTTCGGGTCCTGGCGGGCGATGGCGCAGTGGGCCGCTGCCGCGGAGCCTCGGGAGAAGTTGCGACTGGGGCTGGTTCCCGTCGGCGTGTTCGGGCTGGTGAGGGCGCCGGGGGCGGACACGTTGCGCAGGGTGTTGTCGGCGGTGAGGCCGGGTGAGCTGGAGGTTCTCCTGCGGGTGCGGGAGGTGGCCCTGGAAACGGTGGCGGCGGACGGCAAGGCCCTGCGAGGATCACGGCGGGGTACACAACTGCTGGGCGGGTAAGTCGTTTTGGCGCAGTTAGGCACGTTTGAGTGAACGGCGTGACGATCTGCTGGTGTGCCTGGCGGGGTG
>NZ_JBSFYR010000059.1:0-47514 GCF_053599875.1 Streptomyces sp. NPDC005151
CGGATTAGGCGTAGGAACCTCGATCTTCTCAAACTCGAAGCGCACCTGTCGTCGTATCAGCTACCGGACACCGCCACTACCTGCGGATTCGGGTCAGACCGGATATCGAAATCCAAGCACCGGTTGATTCCCAAGCTCAGAGCGCGAGTTCGATTCTCGTCACCCGCTCTTGAGAGAAGGCCCAGGCCTTCTCGGAGCCCACGCGCCATTCGCGCGCCACAAGTGCCCTGACAGCGCGTCAGATTTAGCCCGCCGCCCCGTTCACCGACGTCTCAGTGGTCGAGAAGATCCGGTCCAGATGGTGACGAAGTACCGCGATGGCCGACTCCGGACTCCGCTGGCCCACGAGGATGCTGGTGCCCATGGTCGCCGCCATGGCGAGCAGGCTGATCGCCTCCGTGCGCGCGGCAATGCCGGGATCGGTCAGGCCTGACGCCTGGGCCTGTTCGAGCAGCCCGGTCAGGGCGTTCTCCGCGGCGTCGGGGTTGCCGATGAAGGGCTGGGCAGCCAGCGCCTCGTCGGTCACGGACAGGATCGAGTAGGAGCTGTAGAGGAGGTGGAAGGTGCGGCTCTCCTCGTCGGTCGGCAGGGAGGCCAGCAGCAGCGCTTCGATCGTCGCGCGCGGGTCCGGGTCCGGACCGGCGGCGGCGAGGCGGGCGCCCACCCGCGCCGTGAAGCGGTCGGTCAGGTGCTGGAGCCCGTAGAAGAGCAGCTTCTCCTTGGTCTCGAAGTAGTATTGAACGAGCCGGAGCGAGACGCCGGCCTCTGCGGCCACGTCGCGCATGCCGACGGCGTGCAGCCCTCGCCGCCCCGCGACCTGGATGAGCGCCTCGGCGATCTGGGCGCGTCGTTCCTCGTGGTCCACGCGCTTTGGCATGTGCCGCGTCTCCGCCCGTCGGTCGCGTTCGCGGTCCGGCCTGCCCGAACCTCTTCATGGTACCGCCGTACCATCGTTATGGTACGGTCGTATCACGAAGAACGGATCTCCCCGGAGGTGCCCCGTGCCCGAGAACACGACCCGTGTGCGCCGCGACGTCGGCCGCTACGTCAACGACACCCTGCGCGACCGCTACTTCGCCGCCAGCGACGTCCTCTACACGATGGGCGCACCCGCTCGTTCCGAGACGGACGTCGAGACGAGCTTCGGCACCACGCACGTCTACCGGTACGGCCCCACCGACCCGGCCGCCGAGTCCCGCACTCCGGTGGTCCTGATCCATGGCGCGGGCTACTGCTCGGCGATGTGGTACCCCAACACCCCCGAGCTCAGCGCCGAACGGCCCGTCTACGCGCTCGACACCCCCGGCGACGCCGGGCGCAGCGTCCACCGCGAGCCCATGTGGCAGCCCGAGCGCGCCGCGCAGTGGATGGACGAGGCCCTCGACGCGCTCGGCCTCGACCGGGTCCACCTCGTCGGCTCGTCCTACGGCGGCTGGCTGGTCATCAACCAGGCGCACCGCCGGCCCGGACGGCTCGCCTCGGTCACCGCCCTCGACCCGGGCGGCCTGGAGAAGGTGGGCCTGCGCTTCTTCGCCTGGGTCTTCGTGAGCCTCTTCGCCAGCTTCGCTCCCAAGGCGCTGCGCCCGCACCTCGCCTCCTGGCTGGAACAGCCGGTCATCGCCGTTCCCGAGTTGCGGAAGTGGGTCCAGGTAGGCGCCCGGGCCTTTCGGATCCGCCGTCCCGCACCTCTGCCGCTGGCCGAGGACGCGCTGCGCTCCATCCGGACCCCGCTCTACCTCATCATGGGCAAGCGCAGCCTCCTGGTACACCCGAAGCGGCAGCTGGAGCGCGTACCGCGCCTGATCCCCGGCGCCCGCGCCGAGATCATCGCCGCGACCGGCCACGGACCGCAGATCGACCACCCCGACGTCGTCAACGCCCGGATGCTGAGCTTCATGGAGGACGTCGACTCCCTCGACCCGGCCGCCGTTGACGGCGCAGTCGACGCGTAGGACCTGCAGCTGGGAACACTGGCGTCGGCGTGGCGGCTATGAACCACCGGCCTCGAAGGAACCCGTCGGTCCGGGTGAGCGGTGCCTTGCAGGTGTCCCAGTGGAAGCGTGCCACCCCAGTTGGATTCCCACGCTCTGGCGAAGCCCCGCAGGGCGTTGGAGGGGGACGTCATGGGCCTCCCGTGCCCGTTCGGCCGGGAAACTGCAAGGTCCGTCCCTCACGGTGACGCAGGCGGAAGGCTTCGATGATCGAGACGCTGACGGACGTCTATTGGAAGGACAACTCGTCCAATCACGTCCGAAGGTCGAGCGTCGGTAAGGCGCTCCGCGCTCCCCCCACGAACAGCAGCCCGGGTGGCGACACCGCGCCGCCGCGCTTTCTCAGGTGATGGTGACGACACGCGCCCAGGGCGGCGGGGTGTCCGGGACGTAGTCGGGGTTCTCTTCTTCCGCAACGCGGACGGGACGGGGGAAGAGACCGACAACGGTGCGGCAGGGCGGATGCGCGGCGGGCCACGGTGTCTGACCGTCCGTCAGGGCGACGATCACGTCCGGGCAGGGCCGGGAGCGGAGCGCCCGGGCGAAGCCGGAGCGCAGATCCGTTCCCCCACCGCCGACCAGTTCGATGTTCTCGGCGCGGCAGAGCGGGACGGCGACCCCGGCCGCCGCGTCGCAGGAGATCACCGAGACCAGGTCACGCCGCCCGCCCACCGCCCGTGAGATCGCCGCCACCTCCAGCAGCGCGCTGCCCAGCTCGGCGTCGCTCACCGACCCGGAGGTGTCGATCACGACGCAGACCCGGGGCGGCGTATGGCGCAGGCTCGGCAGCAGCACTCCGGGGACACTGGCCGAACGCCGGGACGGACGCCGGTAGCTGTGGTCCTCGCCCACCCCCGGCGCACTTGCCGCGGAGCGGATCGCAGCCCCCAGCAATCGCCGCCACGGCTGCGGTGGATGGAACGCCTCGTCAGCCCACCGGCGCCATCCCTCCGGAGCTTCGCCCGGCCGGCCCCTGATCCCCTCGGCGACCCGGAAGCGGACCGCGTCCCGCTGCTGCTTGCTCAGCCCGTGTGCCCCATTGGGCCCCAGCTCCCACGGTCGGCCCTGCCCGTCGGCACCACTGCCGCAGTCCAGCCAGGCCAAGTCCCCAGTGAGCCCTGACATCGACGCCGTCCGCAGGTACTCCTCCATCAGCAGCCCGTCGGGCAGCCGCAGCAGAGATGGCAGCACCGCCCCGGCAGGCAGGGGCAGACCGTCACCGTAGATGTCGTCGTTGATCTCGAAGTCGGCGGCGATGTTCCGCCGCAGCCGCGCGCCCGGCCCGTACTCCTCGTGCTCCCGCGCATACCGCTCGCCCCGCCCGTGGTGGTCCCGGAGCAGATGGGAGACCTCGTGCACCCAGACACCCGCGAGCTCCTCCACCGGAGTGCGCGCCACGAAGCCGGGGGAGACGTAGCAGTGCCAGTGCGCGTCCACCGCCATCGTCGGCACCGACCGGTCTTCCACCACGTGCAGCGCAAAGAGTGCGCTTGCCAGGTAGGGACGGACCTTCACCGCGTGCAGCCGGGCGGCCAGCAGTTTCTCCATGTCCAGCGGTAGTCCGGGCGGGCCGTACGGCGTGCCGGAGCCGGCCGGTGCCACCGGCACGGTGGCCCGCACCGGGCGCGGCGGCGCGGGCCGGGCCGTCGGGCGCGGCAGCGGGTGCTTCGCGCCCCCCGTCATCGGCGTACCCTCGTCGCACGCCCGGCGTCGGCTGCCGCTGCGACCCGCCCCACCGACCGGTCCGCCCGTCGGGCGAGACCGATCACCCCGATCAGCCGCTCCACCGCCGCCGGCACCTCCCAGTCGTCGCGCCGCAGCGAGGCCAGCGCCGTCGCCGGGGCGACCAGCAGGTCCGGGGCGCCGGTCTCCAGCGCCCGGACCAGCACCGCCCAGCCCGCCTCCCACCGCGCCCGCTCGGGCCGCGCCCCGACGGCGGCCACCACCGCATCCAGCGCAGCCTGACGCAGATCGCCCCGCACCGGCAGCTCGGCGGAGGCCGGATCGGCGAGCAGCGACTCCGGGTCCGGCAGGTCCATCCGGTCCAGATGGGCGAGAAGTTCGAGGCCCGGCCCGTCCCCTACCGTGCCCCGCACCAGCAGTGCCAGCACCTCCCGGGAGACGGAGGCCGCCGTGCCGAAGGCCAGCAGGGCCAACGCGGCCTCCCAGCTCCGGGGCGAGGGCCAGGCACCGCCGCGCCGTGTCTCCGTGCTGGGCAGCCGGTGGATCAGCGTCGGCCGGGCCTCCAGAAATCCGCAGACCGCGTGCCGGGCGAAGGCCACCGCCTCCGGCAACCGCTCCGGCACCAGCCGGGGCAGCTCCGCCCGGGGCCAGACCCCGCCCAGTCCGCGCACCACCACCTCCCGGTCGTGCACCCAGTACAGATGCACGAACCGGTTGGCCAGTGGCGGGCTCAGCTCCCACCCGTCCGCCGCCGACGTGCTCGGATTGGCCGCGGCCACGATCCGCACCTCCGGCGGCAGTTGCAGCGCACCGACCCTCCGCTCCAGGACGACCCGGAGCAGCGCGGCCTGGACGGCCGGTGTGGCGGTGGAGAGTTCGTCCAGGAAGAGCAGCCCCCGCCCTGCCCGCACGAGTTCCACGGCCCACTGCGGCGGCGCCATCGGCACCCCCTGCACCGCCGGGTCGTCGCCGACGATGGGCAGCCCGGAGAAGTCGGTCGGCTCGTGGACGCTGGCGATCACGGTCGTCAGCGGCAGGTTGAGGGAAGTGGCGAGCTGCGTCAGGGCCGCGGTCTTGCCGATGCCCGGCTCGCCCCAGAGCAGCACGGGCAGGTCGGCCGCGACGGCCAGGGTGAGGGCTTCGAGTTGCTCGTCCGGGCGCGGCTCGGTGGTGGTCGTGCGCAGGAGGGCCAGGAGGTCGTCGGCGACAGCGAGTTGGGTGCCGGTTCCGGATGCGCCGGCGGGGGTGGGTGCGGGAGCGCCGGGGGCCGGGAGCGGGGCGGACAGGAGGGTACTGGGGGTCATGGGCATCACCTTGGGTGGGATAAGGGAACGGGACGGCCCGTCCCGGATGTCGTGGGCGTACAGCGGGGAATACGCAGTGCGAGCACGGGACTCAGGTGGGACAGCTGGTCAGCTGGTACTCAGGTTCAGGCCGGTACGGGGCCGGGCCCGGCTGCTCTGCTTGAGGCGGATTGCGGGAGGCGTACGGCGGTCGAGTCGGGGGCGGTGGCCCGCCTCCGCGTGCCTCAGGTCCGAGGCCTGTCCGCCCGCTGCCGCACCCGCACCGGGGTGCACGGCGACCAACCCCGAGCGGAAGAGCCCGTGGTCGATGCGGCGGGCCGCAGCCGACTCCAGTTCCTCCCGCAGCGGACCGTCGCGCAGGACCGCACCGGGACCGAGCAGCCCCTCGACTACGGCCAGCGCCCCAGCGACGTCACCATGGCCCAGCCGCTCCCGGACCGCAGGCAGTGCCTCCGGGTCACGGTGCACCTCGTCGATGGCCCGCAGGCAGGCCAGCGCGGGCCCGCCGAGCGCCACCAGCAGCTCCTCCCGGCGCAGTTGTGCCGGGTCGTGATCGATCGCTGTCAGTGTCCCGTCCCGCAGCGCTATCCGGTGGACCTCACCCCGGCATTCCACCCGGTGCGGATCACCGGGCTGGAGGGCGGGGCCGGTCGCCGGACCCGAGCTGGACGACGCCGCTGAGCCGAACGCCGCCAATGCTGTGGCGACGAGCGGATGCAGGCGATCGGTCGCGACCAGCCCGGCCCGCAGCAGCTCCAGATCCGGAAGGACCCGGGCCGCCGCCTCCGGCAGCACCGGAAGCGCCGCAACCTCCTGCTGCGGCAGCGTCTCCCGCAGCGGCCGGAACGTCGGGGCATGGCTGTCGTCGGGGGCGATGAGTTCGAGCACGGCGCGGCTCCGCGTACCGAGCCGCACGGTGAAGGCCCCGCGAGGGCTTCCCTCGGCCTTCAATAGCAACTCCGCCTCGGCGGCCCAACGTGCCAACGCCCACGAGTAATCGTGGACGGCGGGCCGATCCAGCCAGTCCGGCACGTCTGGCCGAGCGGATGCGTGGGGCCGGTCGGGCGGCACCATGGACGGCGCCTCGCCCGCACCGCACCGCCACGCCAGTTCGCCGCTCCGCTCGGAGTCCCAAAGATGCCGGTGCAGGTCGAGCCGAAAACGCCGGTCGGGATGCGGGTGCGGATGCGGAAGGTGCCCTGGGGCGCCGTTCCCGGACTCCTCCCACAGAGCCAGGGATATCCTCTGTCCAGCGTCCGCCCAGGCTGGCGGTGTCCGCACCACCAGCTGCAGCGGCGTGGCGCCGGAACTCCGGTAACGGGCCAGGGAGATGGTGAGGCCGGCGCGGAGCCGCCCGTCGGGGGCGATCCGGGGCATGTGCCAGCGGAGCAGATCCGGAGCCAGGCGGCGCAGATCTGCACGAAGGTGGGTGACGAGATCGGTGCCGTGGCGGTCACGCACGGCGCGCAGATCGAGATCGATGTCGACCCGGGCGGCGGCGCACGCCCCGGCCCAGTCACCAACTGCACGCCGTGCGGTCGCGGTCTCGATCATGGACGGTGGCACGGCGTACTCGCGCACGCGCTGCCACATCAACAGGTGGGCCGGAATCGCATTCGCGAAGTGATGTGCCATCAGCAATCACCTTGCGCGAACGATTCCCCCGATCTGTACGAGGAGTAGTTCTTCATCCCCGGCATCATATGCACCACGATGAGGATCTGTCAGTCCCCCTCCACCGCCCATCGACCTTCCTCCACGCACGCCGCAACGCCCGGAGTCGCGCGGCGAGTACCGCCCTCGCCGCCCGTTACGGACCGTGTGGACCGGCATGGAGGGAAAGACCAGCGGCCGAGCCCGAGCACTGCACGGTGGCGACCAGCCGGGCAGAGCGATCATTTGCCCGATTTCGGCCACGTGGTGAGGGCCATTCGTCGTCTGCGGCAAACAACCCGACCGTGCCATAACGTGCCAGTCGGAGCGGTAAACAGCGGTCACCGGCAGCACCTACAAGGCAACCCCAAACTGCTCTGGATCGACTGTTTCAGCAGCTCAGAGGCCTTACGACAGCCCAGTGCCGGTTGATTCCCAAGCTCAGAGCGCGAGTTCGATTCTCGTCACCCGCTCCATGAAAAAGCCCCAGACCAACGGCCCGGGGCTTCTTTGTTGTCTAGTCCAATTTCACAGCCGCCGCCGTCCTCGACCAGGCACTGGACCAGCCCACCCTGGACGACGCCCGCAACCCCGCACGCGCGCTGACCTGGCGCGTCCGCCGCCTCGGCCAACGTCACGCTCCCAGCCCACCGGCACAAGCAGCCAGGGCTCGCAGCGCCGCGCAATGCCCCGCCGCTCCGATCCCCCCAGCCGCAGCCGCTCCGCTGGCGGGCGGTGTGCTGCTCGGCGATCTCGCCGCGGTCGGCACCCTCGCCCGCACCTGGGAGGACGACGAACCGCTCCCCGCCGAAACATCCCTGCTCCACCTGCTCACCAACGACGGAGGCTTCTGAGATGCCGGTGTCCACTCCCCCGACCGACCGTACCTCCGCCCTCCCGACCATCGTGGTCGTCGGACACGGCATGGTCGGCCAGCGGTTCCTGGAGGCGCTCGCCGAGCGCGGTCTGACGGCGAACGATGGGGCCGCCGCCGCAGGCCATTCACCGCCGACGGCCGGTTCTACCGCGTCCGCCCCACCACCTGGGGCAACCTCGCGAGCGGCACCCTCGAGGCGCTCGTGGCGCGTACCGCCACCAGCGGCACAGGCACCAGCGGCAGTTCCTCCGGCGGCGGCATCACGTACGAGGTGAAGGGGCCGTTCCGCAGCTGATTCCGGCCGTGGGGCTCCGGTCGTACGCTTGTTCCATGACCCAGGGCTGGAACGCGAGCGACATCCCCGACCAGAGCGGCCGTACGGCCGTGGTCACCGGAGCCAACAGCGGTATCGGACTTGTCACGGCACGCGAACTGGCGCGCAGCGGTGCGCGGGTGCTGCTCGCGTGCCGTGACGAGACCCGCGGCAAGGAGGCCGAGTCACGCATCCGGGCGGCCGTGCCGGGCGCGGAGGTGGAGTTCGTACCGCTGGATCTGGCCGATCTCTCCTCCGTACGGGAGTTCGCCGCTTCGTACCGGTCCGACCGGCTGGATCTGCTGATCAACAACGCCGGTGTGATGGCCCTGCCGTACCGGAAGACGGCCGACGGTTTCGAGACCCAGTTCGGCGTCAACCACCTCGGGCACTTTGCTCTCACCGGTCTGCTGCTGCCGAAGCTCATCAACACTCCGGGCGCCCGGGTGGTGAGCGTGTCGAGCGGGATGCACGCCCTGTCCAACATCGACATGGGCGATCTCAACAGTGAGCGGAACTACCGGCGTTGGATCGCCTACGCCCGCTCGAAGACCGCCAATCTGCTCTTCGTCCATGAGCTGGCGCGCCGGCTCTCCGCGGCCGGCTCCGACGTCGTCGCCGTGGCCGCGCACCCCGGATACGCGGCGACCAATCTGCAGACGGCAGGCGTCAGGATGGAGAACCGCAGGACTGCGGAACGGGTGGTCGGACTCGGCAACCGGATCCTCGCCCAGCCCGCGTCCTCCGGTGCGCTGCCGACGCTGTACGCGGCCACCGCGCCCGGGGTGCGCCCCGACTCGTTCACCGGCCCGAAGCTGCTGGGCTGGCGGGGTGCGCCCGCCCCGTCCTGGCGGACGGGCTGGACGCGGAACGATGTGGCGAGCGAACGCCTGTGGGTGGCGTCCGAGCAACTCACCGGGGTGACCTGGCCGGGCCTCGGGACCTGAGGCCCGGGCCGCGCGCTGCGCTCAGCCCTGGTCCTGGACCGCGGCCGGGTCCATCCACACGATCTCCCAGATGTGGTGATCGGGGTCCTGGAAGGACCGGCCGTACATGAACCCTTGGTCGATGGGCTCGTTGGCGGGCGATCCGCCGGAGGCGAGCGCGGTGTCGGCCAGCTCATCGACCTTCTCGCGGCTCTCGGCGCTCAGCGCAATGATCGCCTCGGTGGACTTCGAGGCGTCGGCGATCTCCTTCTTGGTGAAGTCCTTGAAGCGCGGCTCGGTGATGAGCATGGCGAAGATCGTGTCGCTGATGACGAGACACGTGGTGGTCTCGTCACTGAACTGCGGGTTGAACGAGAATCCGAGCTTGCCGAAGAAGCTCTTGGTCGTCTCAAGGTCCTTGACCGGCAGGTTCACGAAGATCATCTGCGGCATGTCCGTCTCTTCTCTACTCATATGTGGTGCTCTGTTCGAGCGCTTTCGAGGGGTAGACGGCGGGCAGACTCCGAACTCATCGCCGACGGCGAAAAAATCGCCGGAGTTCCTACCGTCGGACCCATGAACGTATCGAAGGACGGGGCAGGAAGCGGAGCGACCGGCCGACGGATCACGGACGCAGGACGGCGATGAGCCGCCCGAGAGGTTCGGCGCGCCCCACGGAGAGCGCGTCCAGCCGAAGGGGCGGCACGGGCCGTCCCTCGCCGGGGCGCCCGCCCATGGGCCGCACCCCACCAGCTGGGTGCGGCAATCACCGAAAGCGCTTGCGCGCTCCTTTTGTCTCCGCCCGGGATCCGGACATGACGAAGCGGCGGCACCCCCGCACAGGGTGCCGCCGCTTCAGGGTTGTCCGGAGCTGTCGTCGAGTCGTTGAGGGTGGTGAGCCGACGACGGCCCCGGAGTCCGGGTGATCAGGTCAGCGGCTGTCGCTGCCCTTCGCCTCTGCCGCGGCCCGGCCCGCCTCCAGGCGGGCGACCGGGATCCGGAACGGCGAGCAGGAGACGTAGTCGAGGCCCACCTCGTGGAAGAAGTGCACCGACTCCGGGTCGCCGCCGTGCTCGCCACAGACACCGAGCTTCAGGTCCGGGCGGGTGGCCCGGCCGGCCGCGACGGCGCTGCGGACCAGCGAACCGACGCCGTCCTTGTCGATCGTCTCGAACGGCGACACCCCGAAGATGCCCTTCTCCAGGTACGCGGTGAAGAACGAGGCCTCCACGTCGTCACGGGAGAAGCCCCACACCGTCTGGGTCAGGTCGTTCGTGCCGAAGGAGAAGAACTGTGCGGCCTCGGCGATCTGACCGGCGGTCAGCGCGGCGCGCGGCAGCTCGATCATCGTGCCGATGGTCAGCTTCAGCTCGGTGCCGGTGGCCGCCTCGACCTCCGCGATGACCTGGTCGGCCTCCTCGCGGACGATCTCCAGCTCCTGGACCGTGCCGACGAGCGGAATCATGATCTCGGCGCGCGGGTCGCCCTTGGCGTTCTTGCGGTGGGCGGCCGCCTCGGCGATCGCCCGCACCTGCATCGCGAACAGACCGGGGATGACCAGCCCGAGCCGTACGCCGCGCAGACCGAGCATCGGGTTCTGCTCGTGCAGCTTGTGCACGGCCTGGAGGAGCCGCAGGTCGTTCTCGTTCGCGTCCTTGCGGGACTCGGCGAGCGCGACCCGTACCGACAGCTCGGTGATGTCGGGCAGGAACTCGTGCAGCGGCGGGTCGAGCAGCCGCACGGTGACGGGCAGCCCGTCCATCGACTCGAACAGCTCGATGAAGTCGGCCTTCTGGAGCGGCAGCAGTGCGGCAAGCGCGGCCTCGCGCTCGTCGTCGGTGTCCGCGAGGATCAGCTTCTCGACCATCTCGCGGCGCTCGCCGAGGAACATGTGCTCGGTGCGGCACAGGCCGATGCCCTGGGCACCGAAGCGCCGCGCCCGCAGCGCGTCCTCGGCGTTGTCCGCGTTGGCCCGCACCCGCAGCCGGCGCACCCGGTCCGCGTACGCCATGATCCGGTGCACGGCTGCGACCAGCTCGTCGGCGTCGTCGGCGCCCGCGTGCATCCGGCCCTCGAAGTACTCGACGACCGGGGACGGCACGACGGGGACCTCACCGAGGTACACCTTGCCGGTGGAGCCGTCGACCGAGACGATGTCGCCCTCCTCGACGACGGTCCCGCCGACGGTCAGCCGGCGTCGCTTGGTGTCGACCTCGATCTCCTCGGCGCCGCAGACACAGGTCTTGCCCATGCCACGGGCGACGACGGCGGCGTGCGAGGTCTTGCCGCCGCGCGAGGTCAGGATGCCCTCGGCGGCGATCATGCCGTCGAGGTCGTCGGGGTTGGTCTCGCGGCGGATCAGGATGACCTTCTCGCCCGACCGGGACCACTTGACCGCGGTGTACGAGTCGAAGACCGCCTTGCCGACCGCGGCGCCCGGCGACGCGGCGATGCCACGGCCGAGCAGCACCGCCTTCGCGTCCTCGTCGAAGCGCGGGAACATCAGCTGCGCCAGCTGCGCCCCGTTGACGCGCTGGAGCGCCTCCGCCTCGTCGATGAGCCCCTGGTCGACGAGCTGCGTCGCGATCCGGAACGCGGCACCGGCGGTGCGCTTGCCGACCCGGGTCTGGAGCATCCACAGCTGGCCGCGCTCGATGGTGAACTCGATGTCGCACAGGTCCTTGTAGTGCGTTTCGAGGGTCTGCATGATCTGCATCAGCTGGTCGTACGACTTCTTGTCGATCGACTCCAGATCGGCGAGCGGCACGGTGTTGCGGATACCCGCGACGACGTCCTCGCCCTGCGCGTTCTGCAGGTAGTCGCCGTACACGCCCGCGTGGCCGCTGGCCGGGTCGCGGGTGAAGGCGACGCCCGTACCGGAGTCGGGACCGAGGTTGCCGAAGACCATCGAACAGACGTTGACGGCCGTGCCGAGGTCGCCGGGGATGCGCTCCTGGCGGCGGTAGAGCTTGGCGCGGTCGGTGTTCCACGAGTCGAAGACGGCCTTTATGGCCAGGTCCATCTGCTCGCGCGGGTCCTGCGGGAAGTCACGCCCGGCGTCGCGCGTGACGATCTTCTTGAACTGCTTGACCAGCTTCTTCAGGTCGGCCGCGTCGAGATCCACATCGACGGTGACGCCCTTGGCCTCCTTCGCGGCCTCCAGCGCCTCCTCGAAGAGGTCGCCGTCGACTCCGAGGACGGTCTTGCCGAACATCTGGATCAGGCGGCGGTACGAGTCCCACGCGAACCGCTCGTCGCCGGCCTGGGCGGTGAGACCGACGACGGACTCGTCGGAGAGGCCGATGTTGAGAACCGTGTCCATCATGCCGGGCATCGAGAACTTCGCGCCGGAGCGGACGGAGACCAGCAGCGGGTCGCCGGCCTGGCCGAGCTTCTTGCCCATCTGCTTCTCCAGGGCGGCGAGGTGCGCACTCACCTCGTCGCGGAGCGCCGTCGGCTCCTCGCCACTGTCGAGGTAGACCTTGCACGCCTCGGTGGTGATCGTGAAGCCCGGAGGGACGGGCAACCCGAGGTTCGTCATCTCGGCGAGGTTGGCACCCTTGCCGCCGAGCAGGTCCTTCAGATCCTTGTTGCCCTCGGTGAAGTCATAAACGAACTTCTGACCCCGGAGCTCCGGCGTGGGTACGTGAGGATCTTTGTTTTCCGACACGGGTCTCGACTCCTAGAGGACTCGGGTGGCTGCCCTGACGGCGAGGAACATACCCAGATCGAAGGTGTCTGGGTACGTCCACTTGCGCGTCATGCGGCCTTAACCACTCGTCCGCCAGCAGATCGAAAGTTTCGTTCCAGACTCACGCATCGACGCGTTCATTCACTTCTTGAACGCATCACTACTCAAAGTCCCCAAGATCGCGAGAATTGCACACGGTGCGTAGCGTATGCGTCGATCGATCAAAGTAAAGTCGAGTGGCACCGAGTGCCATCATTTGAGAAGTGCAGTTCCCAGAAATCCGCTCATCTGAGCAATGAACCCTCGGGGGTGGCGAGAATCACGCCCCGATGGGCGCTCAGATGTCACCATCCGGACGCCTCCGCGGCCACGCACGGTCACGCGCCGACCACAAGGGGCGAAAGAAATGCGGACGCGGCACCTCCCTCGCACGCCGCGACGCCCCGCGCCATCCGGTCCACCCTCAATTCACCCCGGATTGGCGCTCAGATGAGCGGGCGTGAATCAAGGGCACTGGGTGCCTCATCCGCCCGAGGTGTCGAGCTCGGCGTCCGCGCTCACGCCCGAGCAGTCGTAGGGGTCCTTCAGCCAGCCGTCCGGCAGCACCACACGGTTGTTGCCGGAGGTGCGCCCGCGCGGCCCGTCCGCCCCGTCCGGCCAGGCCTGGTCCAGGTCGAGCTCGTCCAGCTGCCCGCCCAGCTCGTCCAGCGACGAGGTGATCGCCAGCTTCTTGCGCATCTCCGAGCCGACCGAGAAGCCCTTGAGATACCAGGCCACATGCTTACGGAAGTCGATCACGCCACGGGTCTCGTCGCCGATCCACTCCCCCAGCAGCGTCGCGTGCCGCAGCATCACCGTCGCGACCTCCCGGAGCGTCGGCGCCTGCCTCGCCTCCGTACCCTCGAAGGCGCTCACCAGGTCACCGAAGAGCCACGGGCGCCCCAGGCAGCCGCGGCCCACGACCACGCCGTCGCAGCCGGTCTCGCGCATCATCCGGCGGGCGTCGTCCGCACACCAGATGTCGCCGTTGCCGAGGACCGGGATCTCCGGGACGTGCTCCTTGAGGCGGGCGATCGCGTCCCAGTCGGCGGTGCCGCCGTAGTGCTGGGCGGCGGTCCTGCCGTGCAGGGCGACCGCCGTGACGCCCTCCTCCACCGCTATCCGGCCCGCGTCGAGGTAGGTGAGGTGGTCGTCGTTGATGCCCTTGCGCATCTTGATGGTGACCGGCAGGTCGCCGGCGTTGGATACGGCCTCGTTGAGGATCGCGCGCAGCAGCGGCCGCTTGAACGGGAGCGCGGAGCCGCCGCCCTTGCGGGTCACCTTGGGGACCGGGCAGCCGAAGTTCAGGTCGATGTGGTCGGCGAGGTCCTCGTCGACGATCATGCGGACGGCCTTGCCGACCGTGACCGGGTCCACTCCGTACAGCTGGATCGAGCGCGGGGTCTCGCTCGCGTCGAAGTGGATGAGCTGCATGGTCTTCTCGTTGCGCTCGACCAGCGCCCGCGTCGTGATCATCTCGCTGACGAACAGCCCCTTGCCGCCGGAGAACTCCCGGCACAGGGTGCGGAACGGGGCGTTGGTGATACCGGCCATGGGCGCGAGCACCACTGGCGGCTGCACCGTGTGCGGGCCGATCCGGAGCTGCGGGAGCGAGGGGGCGAGCGTGGTCATTGCTCCATTGTCGCGTACAGCGGGAGCTGCTTCGGCGGGCGCCGGGGCGAGAGGCGGGCAACCGCACGGGCGAAAGTCGTTGGTCAACCGTGCTGTCCATGTATGCCCGAGCTCAGCCACCGCCGACGGGCGGGAACGGGTGTGGGCCCGGATCACCAGAGGTGATCCGGGCCCACAGTCGTACGGGCGCCGAGAAGGCGTCAGCTCTGCGCCGCGGAGTCGCCCTCCTGGGTCGACGTCGCGGCATCGGCGGACGCCGTGGCCTGCCCGGCCCCGGCGCGCTCGCGCATCTTGCGCAGCAGCTCCTGCTTCCGGTCGTCCGCGGTCCTGCGGTCGGCGTTACGCGCGCTGCCCGCTCCCTGCTGATCGGCGCGGGACAGCTTCTTGCGCTGTCCGCCGACACCGAGAAGGTTGTTGCGGCTCTTGGCCACGGGGGTTCTCCCATTCGTGGTGAGACGTCGTGAGACGTGAGGTCGTGAGCGACCTGGAATCGATCCGGTGGGCGGCGGGCGGTCGGGCCCGCCGCGCTCTCACTCGTAGATCTGGAAGAACGAAGACATACCGGAACCGTACCCCGGCCGCACCGGGTGCGGCACCCGGTTTTCGGCCTGCCCGCGCGAAGCACACGGAACCCGCCCCGTCGAAGCTGCGGCACTGGCCGGCGGCGCTGTTCGCCCTGACAGCCCCGCGCACCGGGGCAGGTCACACCGGGCGGCCGTCAGGCCGTCGGGTCGATCGTCGCCTGGTGGGCCCGGGCCAGGTGTTCCTCGGCCTTCAGCCAGGGCAGGAACTGCACGCCCTTGCGCCAGTCGCACGTGTCGCAGCTCAGTTGCCGCTGCATCCCCGACTTCCGTACATGGACGACATGTTCACGGCCGTGCTGATCCCATCGGCTGACCTTGCTCGTGGTCATGGACGGCATCCGAGCCTCCTGTTGACGCATGGTCGCGTGGTGCCCAGTGTGTAACGAAGCCCCGGTTCCGTACGAGGAACCGGGGGCTTCGCGGTGGAACCGTGATGCGTCAGCAGCCGAGCAGACGGGCGCCGAGGTACGCCTGGATCTGGTCCAGCGAAACACGCTCCTGCTTCATGGTGTCGCGCTCGCGCACCGTGACCGCGTTGTCGTCGAGGGTGTCGAAGTCGACGGTGACGCAGAACGGCGTACCGATCTCGTCCTGGCGGCGGTAGCGGCGGCCGATGGCGCCCGCGTCGTCGAACTCGATGTTCCAGTTCTTCCGCAGGTCGGTCGCGAGGCCCTTGGCCTTCGGCGACAGCTGCGGGTTGCGGGACAGCGGCAGCACCGCGACCTTGACCGGCGCAAGGCGCGGGTCGAGGCGCATCACGGTGCGCTTCTCCATGACGCCCTTGGCGTTGGGCGCCTCGTCCTCGATGTAGGCGTCGAGGAGGAAGGCGAGCATCGAACGGCCGACACCGGCCGCGGGCTCGATGACGTACGGAGTCCAGCGCTCGCCGGCCTCCTGGTCGAAGAACGACAGATCCGTGCCGGAAGCGGCGGAGTGGGCCTTGAGGTCGTAGTCCGTGCGGTTGGCGACACCCTCCAGCTCGCCCCACTCGCTGCCACCGAAGCGGAAGCGGTACTCGATGTCAGAGGTGCGCTTGGAGTAGTGGGAGAGCTTCTCCCTCGGGTGCTCGAACCACCGCATGTTCTCCTCGCGCAGGCCCAGGTCCGTGTACCAGTTCCAGCGCTGCTCCATCCAGTACTCGTGCCACTGCTCGTCCTCGCCCGGCTTGACGAAGAACTCCATCTCCATCTGCTCGAACTCGCGGGTGCGGAAGATGAAGTTGCCCGGAGTGATCTCGTTCCGGAAGGACTTGCCCATCTGCGCGATGCCGAACGGCGGCTTCTTGCGCGAGGTCTGCTGCACCTGACCGAAGTTGGTGAAGATGCCCTGCGCGGTCTCGGGACGCAGGTAGGCGACCGAGCCGGAGTCCTGGGTCGGGCCGAGGTGCGTGGAGAGCAGACCCGAGAACTGCTTGGGCTCGGTGAAGGTGCCCTTGTTGCCGCAGTTCGGGCAGTTGAGGTCGGCGAGCCCGTTGACCGGCGGCTTGCCGTGCTTCTCCTCGTACGCCTCCTCCAGGTGGTCCGCGCGGAAGCGCTTGTGACAGGAGGTGCACTCGGTCAGCGGGTCGGTGAACGTGGCGACGTGGCCGGAGGCGACCCACACTTCGGGGGCCAGGATGACCGACGAGTCGAGACCGACCACGTCCTCGCGCGAAGTGACCATGTAGCGCCACCACTGGCGCTTGAGGTTCTCCTTCATCTCCACGCCCAGCGGCCCGTAGTCCCAGGCGGCCTTCTGGCCACCGTAGATCTCACTGCAGGGGTAGACGAAGCCACGGCGCTTGCTCAGGCTGACGATGGAGTCGATCTTGTCGGCGGCCACGGTGCTCTCTTCATTACGACGACGACGAACGGCGAATGCTTCAGATTACCGGCGGGCACGCCCTCCGGATCAAATCGATGTGCGGACGGCTCACCCGGTGGGCATCCCATCAGGCTTGTTGACAATCGTTTCCAGTTTTGTTGAAAATGACTGTCATGAACGTACGCCGCCTCATACCCACCGCTGCCGTCGCCGGAGCAGTCGCCCTCGGGCTCATGGCCCTCTCCGCCTGCTCCACGTCGGACGCCGCCGACCGCAAGCCCGGCGACAAGCTGAATGTGGTGGCGTCGTTCTATCCCATGCAGTTCCTTGCCGAGGAGATCGGCGGGACCCACGTCTCGGTCAGCACGCTGACCAAGCCGGGCGCCGAGCCGCATGACCTGGAGCTCAGTCCGCGGCAGATCGGCAGACTCGGCGACGCCGACTACATCCTCTACCTCAAGGGTATCCAGCCCGCCGTCGACGACGCGATCAAGCTGTCCGAGTCGACCCACAGCGTCGACGCGGCGAAGCTGACCACGCTGGAGGACCACGGCACCGAGACCGGCGGCGACGAGCACGGCCACGAGCACAAGGGCGAGGGCGAGGGCGCCGGGGCCGACCCGCACATCTGGCTGGACCCGGTGAAGTACGCCGAGGTCGCCAAGGGCGTCGGCGCGTCCCTGGAGAAGACCGACCCCGGCCACGCCGCGGACTACCGCAAGAACACGGACGCCCTGGTCAAGAGGCTCGACGCGCTGAACACGGCGTACGAGACGGGCCTGCGGAACACCGCCACCAAGACGTTCATCACCACCCACTCCGCCTTCGGCTACCTCGCCGAGCGCTTCGGCCTGGTCCAGGAGGGCATCGCCGGCATCGACCCCGAGGCCGAGCCCAGCCCCGCCCGGATCCAGGAGATCCACAGCATCGCGGAGAAGACCAAGGCCACCACGGTCTTCTTCGAGACCCTCGCCAGCGACAAGACCGCGAAGACCGTCGCGGCGGACACCGGCCTGAGGACCGACGTCCTCGACCCGCTCGAGGGAATCACGGACAAGTCCAAGGGCGATAACTACTTCGAGGTCATGCAGTCCAACCTCGCCGCCCTCCAGAAGGCGCTCGGCGCGAAGTGACCCTCGTAACACCCGCCACAGCAGCATCGGAGGCGCTCATGCCCGAGCCCGAGAGCACCCAGCCCGACCCCGTGATAGCCCTGCGCGGAGCCACCGCGACCCTCGGCGCGCGCCCCGTGCTGCGTGGCATCGACCTCACCGTGCACCGCGGCGAGGTCGCCGCACTGCTCGGCGCCAACGGCTCCGGCAAGTCCACCGCCGTCCGGTCCGTCATCGGCCAGGTCCCGCTCACCGGCGGCTCGGTCGAGCTGTTCGGCACCCCCCTGCGCCGCTTCCGCAGCTGGGCACGGATCGGCTACGTACCGCAGCGCACCACGGCGGCCAGCGGGGTTCCCGCCACCATCCGCGAGGTCGTCTCCGCCGGGCGGCTGTCCCGCACGAAGCTGGGGCTGCTCCGCAAGGCGGACCGGGCCGCCGTCGACCGCGCCATCGCGCTCGTCGGCCTCGCCGACCGGGCCGGGGACTCGGTGAGCGCGCTCTCCGGCGGTCAGCACCAGCGGGTGCTGATCGCGCGGGCACTCGCCGCCGAGCCCGAGCTGCTGATCATGGACGAGCCCATGGCCGGCGTCGACCTGGCCAGCCAGGAGATCCTCGCCGAGACGCTGCGCGAGCAGGTGGCGGCCGGCACCACCGTGCTGCTCGTCCTGCACGAGCTGGGGCCGCTGGAACCCCTCATCGACCGCGCGATCGTCCTCCGCGACGGCTGTGTGATGCATGACGGGCCGCCCCCGAAGGCCGTCGGCCAGCACGCGCTGCCCGGCCACGACCATGTACACCCCCATGCGGCTTCCGAGCCCGTCCGGACGGGACTGCTGACCTGATCATGGAATTTCTCCAGCCCCCCTTCATGCAGCGGGCCCTGCTCGCCGCCGTACTGGTCGGCGTCATCGCCCCCGCCGTCGGCATCTACCTCGTGCAGCGCCGCCAGGCCCTGATGGGCGACGGCATCGGCCACATCGCGATGACCGGTGTCGGTCTCGGCTTCCTGCTCTCCACCAGCCCGGTCTGGATGGCCACGGCCGTCGCCGTCGTCGGCTCGATCGTCATGGAACTGGTCCGCTGGTACGGACGCACGCGCGGCGACATCGCGCTGGCCATGCTCTTCTACGGCGGTATGGCGGGCGGTGTGCTGCTGATCAATCTCTCCGACACCGGCTCCAACGCCAACCTCACCTCGTACCTCTTCGGCTCCCTCTCCACGGTCTCGTCCGAGGACATCACCGCGATCTTCCTGCTCGCCGCCTTCGTGCTGCTGGTGACGCTGGGGCTGCGGCGACAGCTATTCGCCGTCAGTCAGGACGAGGAGTTCGCGCGGGTCACCGGTCTGCCGGTGCGCGCACTCAATCTGCTGATCGCGGTCACGGCGGCGGTGACCGTCACCGTGGCGATGCGGGTCGTCGGTCTGCTGCTGGTCAGCGCGCTGATGGTGGTCCCGGTCGCCGCGGCGCAGCAGATCTCGAAGTCCTTCAAGGTGACGTTCGTGCTGTCCGTCGTCATCGGTACGGCGGTGACCCTGGCCGGCACCGTGACCTCCTACTACCAGGACGTACCGCCCGGCGCGACCATCGTGCTGCTGGCCATCGGCATCTTCGTCGTGCTGACCCTGCTCGCCACGCCGCTGGCCAGAAGGCGCGCCCGCAGCAGCGATGCGGTCTCGGCGGAGTGCACCCTGGAAGGAGAGACTCCGGAAGTACCGGCTGCCCGCCCGGTCACGAACGGCGTCCGGGTCTGACCCCGGCGCCCGGGCGGGCTGGCACAATGGCCCGACACATGTACGGGCGACATGAGGAGGCACCTGTGGCGACGGCGCCGATCAGTGGAACGAACGCAGCCCCGGTACGCGGCCGGTCGACCCGGCAGCGGGCCGCGGTGGCGGCGGCGCTCGACGAGGTGGCCGAGTTCCGCAGCGCCCAGGAGCTGCACGACGTACTCAAGCACCGCGGTGACTCGGTCGGGCTGACCACCGTCTACCGCACCCTGCAGTCCCTCGCCGACGCGGGCGAGGTGGACGTCCTGCGCACGACGGACGGTGAGTCCGTCTACCGGCGCTGCTCGACCGGCGAGCACCACCACCATCTGGTGTGCCGGGTCTGCGGCAAGGCGGTCGAGGTCGAGGGTCCCGCAGTGGAGCAGTGGGCGGAGACGATCGCCGCGCAGCACGGGTATGTGAACGTGGCCCACACGGTGGAAATCTTCGGGACGTGCGCGGAGTGCGCGGCGCCGCCGGAGAGCTGAGCGGGACCGGCGGTACGCGGGATCGGCGGGCGGTGCTCGAAGGAGCGCCGCCCGCCCGTGCGTCGTGGTGACGGCCGCCGGTGCGTCAGGCGGTGGCCGCCGGAGCGTCACACGGTACGGAACGCCAGCACCACGTTGTGGCCGCCGAAGCCGAAGGAGTTGTTGAGCGCCGCGATCCGTCCGTCGGGCAGGGGGCGGGGCTCGCCGCGGACGATGTCGGCGACCGCGGCGATCGCCGGGTCGGGGTCGTCGACGTTGATGGTCGGCGGGGCGAGCCTGTGGTGCAGGGCGAGCACGGTGGCGATCGTCTCCACGCCGCCCGCACCGCCGATCAGGTGTCCGGTCATGGACTTGGTGGCCGATATCGCGAAGCGGTCGGTGTGGTCGCCGAAGACCTGGCGCAGCGCCCTGATCTCGGCGACGTCGCCGAGCGGGGTCGAGGTGGCGTGCGCGTTGATGTGCGCGATCTCGGCGGGTTCGAGGCCGGTGGAGTCCGTCAGGGACCGCAGCGCGGCGGATATGCCGCGGCCCGTCGGCTCCGGCCGGGTGATGTGGTGGCTGTCGAAGGAGACGCCTTCGCCGAGGGCCTCGGCGTAGACCCTGGCACCGCGCCGGGCGGCGTGCTCGGCGGACTCCAAAACGACGAGGCCCGCGCCCTCGCCCAGGACGAAACCGTCGCGCCCGGTGTCGAAGGGGCGCGAGGCGCCGGTCGGATCGTCGTTGTTCTTGGACATCGCCATCATGTTGCCGAAGGCGGCGAAGTTCAGCGGGTGCACCGCCGCCTCGGTGCCGCCGGCGATGACGACGTCGGCGCGGCCGCTGCGGATCATGGTGATGGCGTAGCCGATGGCCTCGGCGCCGGAGGCGCAGGCGCTCGCGAAGGTGTGGACGCCGGCGCGGGCACCGACTTCGAGGCTGATGTGGGCCGACGATGTGTTGGGCATCATCATCGGGATCGTGTGCGGCGAGACCTTGCGGGCTCCCCGCGTCTTGAGGATGTCGTACTGCTGGAGCATGGACGTCACCCCGCCGACCGCGGTGGCGACCACGACGCCGAGGCGGTCGGGGTCGACCGGCTCGTCGTCTCCCGCCCGGCCCTTGAACCCGGCGTCCTCCCACGCCTCACGGGCCGCGACAAGGGCGAACTGGGCGGCGCGGTCGAGCCGGCGCGTCTGGGCGGGCGGGAAGATCTCCGCGGGCTCCACCGCGATCTCGGCGGCGATGCGCACCGGGAGTTCCTCGGCCCATGCGTGCGGGAGCCGTCGGACGCCGGAGCGCCCGGCGAGCAGGGCGTCCCAGGTCGCGGTGGTGTCGCCACCGAGCGGCGTGGTCGCGCCCATGCCGGTGACCACTACAGTGCGGTTCTTCTTATCCACAGAAATCTGTCTCCAACGTCTGAACTGGAATTGCGCGGCCTCGGGTCCGCTCCGGCTCTCTCTGTTTCTCACTGTGTCCTGGGGCGATCGAATAGTCAGGGATGGCGGGTGAGCGTGGTTTCCATGCCTCCTTCCACGACCGCTCCGACGGCAGATACCACAGCGCATTCCACGGCCGATTCAACGGCCGATTCCATGGCTGATTCCGCATCTGATTCCGTGGCTCTGAACGCGTGGAGCGGAAGGGGGCGTCCCCCCTGGGCGTGTGCCCGTTGGTGCGGAATTCCACCCTCCCGGTCCTGGGCGGTGGCGATTTTCCGGGATATGCGTACGGCCGTCGCCAGCAAGGGGCTGACGCATTGCGGTCCGCCGGCCCCGGCGAGATCCGTCACCAGGGACAGGGACGCGACGACGGCTCCGCCGCGGTCCCGCAGCGGGGCGGCGACCGCGAAGGTGCACCGCTCCGTCCGGAAGTCGCCCGCGGCGTAGCCCGAGCGCCTGACCTGGCTGACGATCCTGCGCAGGACCAGGGGGTCGGGCACTGCCCCTGCCGTGTGCCCGGTCAGCGTGCGGGCCAGGATGTCCTCCTGCGCGTCGGGGCTCGCGTAGGCGAGCAGGACGTTTCCCGAGGCCGTGGTGTGCAGGGGGAACCGGTCGCCGACGGTCATCGGTGCCACGCGCACCGGACCGCCCCAGCCGAGACTCTCCAGCCAGATCCCCTCGGCGCCGTCGCGGACCGAGAGATTCACCGTTGCTTTCGTCTTCTCGTGGAGCTGCAGCATGTGCGGCAGCGCCGCGGCGCGCAGCGCGCGGTGCCGCGGCGCGTGCGCGGCCAGTTCCCACAGCCTCAGCCCGATGGTGTATCTGCCCCCTTCCCCCCGCTCCAGGACCCCCAGGGAGACGAGCTTGGTCGCCATGCGGTGTGCCGTCGCCACGGGAAGGCCGGAGAGGCGGCTGATATCGCTCACCGACAGCGAGTGGTCCCGACCGCTGAAGACACCGAGAACGCTGAAGGCGCGCTCGACGACCGAGCGGTTTTCCGTGGTGCTGCGGATTTCCATCCGTAGGCCTCGCTTTCGCCTGGTACACCTTGATGCACTGCGATCCCCCGATGAGACGAGCAAGATCTTCACAGGTATGGAGCAATTGCGAAGGTCGCTTCGATGACACAGAGGAAGCCAGTGCCCGAACAACCACGTCACCCGCCTGTCGGCGGCGACGGCACGAGCGCCGTCGCCCGACGGGCGGGTGATCGCCAGGGGCCGGCCGTCTCCGGACCGGCCGTCAACCCGG
Organism: Streptomyces sp. NPDC005151; assembly: GCF_053599875.1. Classification (NCBI taxonomy): domain Bacteria; kingdom Bacillati; phylum Actinomycetota; class Actinomycetes; order Kitasatosporales; family Streptomycetaceae; genus Streptomyces; species Streptomyces sp. NPDC005151. The sequence continues at coordinate 22,534 of NZ_JBSFYR010000059.1, forward strand.
TTGCCGCACGGGCCGCGTGACGGGGCGTCGGAGCCCGGCCACGCGGCCGTGCCGGGTCACTGCGGCGGCAGGTCGCGGCGCGGGTGCCGGGGGCGCAGGGAGGGGTCGACCGCGGGGATGCCCACTCTGAAGAAAACCAGCGGGCGTTCGCCGTCCTCGGCCCCGCACAGGGCGGCCAGGTCCCCGACCGTGTGCGGGCAGTCGATGACATGGCTCTGGGGGTGGACGTAGATCCCCTGCCGGAAGAGGTCCAGCCAGAGGCGGGTGACCAGGCGTCCGGCCGTCACCTCCTGGGCCGGGTCCTCGCCCTTGCCCAGGATCACCAGGACGACGCCGTCACCGGCGGTCGCGCCGGAGGAGAGCGGGGTGAGGAGGCGCGGCAGCCCCAGCGGGCGCAGCGCCCGGTAGACGGCCGGAGAGAAGAGCAGCCCCATGAGGAAGCGCTCCACCCGGTTCAGTACCAGCATGACGTCGTTCAGACCGTCGCGGTAGTACTTGGGGTGACGGGGGCTCAGCCGGGTCCATGCCATGAGTTCGGCGGCGATTCCGGGGTCGCCGAAGAACCAGTGGTAGGCGCGGACGAGCAGCGGCCTGGCCGCGGTCGTGCTGATCGCGGCCACCCGGAAGCCCGCCGTGCGGGCGGTTTCCCGCGCAGCCTCGATCGCCTCCGGGTCGATCTGCTGCGGGGTCCAGGCGCCGCGCCAGACCCGGCGGCCGGCGATGTCGGACGCCCGGAAGCCGGTGTCGTAGGGGCGCTCGGCCGGCCGCAGCCGGCCCACGCGCCGGGCCGTGGTGTCGAGGTCGAGCTCGAAGCCGACGGCGATGCCCTTCTCGGCCGCGGCGATGAGCAGGCTCTCCACGTACGTGCCCAGCGACAGCCGCAGGTCGCGGTGGGCCGGGTCGCTCGGCCCCAGCGCGTCCTCGGCGCGCCAGCCGACCTCGACGTGGTCGGTGCCGTGGCGGAGCTCCCAGGGCTGGGTGTTGTGCGCGTTCGCCGCCCGCGAGGCCTGGGTGGCGACCTCGCTCAGCCGGTCCAGGGACGTGGTCGTCTTCTCGGGACTCGTCATGCTCTGGCTCCTTCCTTGTGACGCCGCTCCTCGGCCGCGGCAGTGTCCGCCCCGGTGGCCGGGCCGGTGGTGGCGGAGGCCGTTTCCCCGGCCGACTCCCGGATGCCGAAGCGGCCGTGGACGCTCCGCAGCCAGGAGGGGGCCCACCAGCTGATGCGGCCGGTGGCCCGCAGCGACGCCGGTACGAGTGCGCCGCGCACCAGGACGGCGTCGATGAGGATCGCCAGACCGGTGGCGGCGCCGTACAGCTTGATCAGGGAGACGCCGGAGGTGAGCATCGCGAAGAAGGAGACCGCGAGGATGGCCGCGGCCGCGGTGATCACCGGCCCGCTCGCGCCGAGGCCGTCGCGGACGGCGGTGGCCAGGTCGCCGGTGCGCTCGTAGTGCTCCTTGATCCGGGAGATCAGGAAGACTTCGTAGTCCATCGACAGTCCGAAGGCGATACAGAAGACCAGGACCGGCATGGAGACCGCCAGCGGCGAGGGGGTGAAGCCGAGGGCGTCGGAGAGGTTGCCGTCCTGGAAGATCCAGACCGTCACGCCGAGGATCGAGACCAGGCTGAGCAGGTTGAGCAGCAGTGCCCTGATCGGCTGGACCACGCTGCCGGTGAGCAGGAACAGGAACAGGAGGCTGAAGACCACGATCAGGACGAGGGCGATCGGCAGCTTGTCGGCGATGGACCGGTTGATGTCGGTGACCTGGGCCGCCTGGCCGCCGACGAGCACGCGGTTGCCGGCCGGGGGGTCGATGTCCCGTACGTCGCGGGCGAGTTGAGAGCCCTCGGAGGAGTACGGGGCCACGTCCGTCTGGACCTGGAGCCAGGTCGCGGTGCCGTTGTCGTAACGGGCCGCCCGGGCCGCCGGCATGGGAGCGGCCTTGGCGCCCTTCTCGAAGACGCCCGCGGCGCTGACGACCTTGGTCACCTCGTCCGTCCGGGACAGGGCGGCGGCGTACGTCGCGAGGTCGGCGTCGGTGCCCTTCCAGTTCCGGGCGACGACGTTGAGTGCGTGCTCGTCGCCGGTGCCGAAGTCCTTGCGCAGCGCCTCGGCCACGACCCGGCTCTCGCTGCCCTTCGGCAGCACCCGCTCGTCGGGGACGCCGAACTGCGAGTGACCGAAGGGCAGTGCGATGCCGATCAGCAGGATGACGACGGGCATGGCGAGCAGCAGCGGCCGGCGGAACGCGAGACCGGCAATGCGGCCCCAGGTGGTGTTCGCGGCGGGGCGGGGCGCGGTCCGCCGGGCCCAGCCCAGGGCGTCGATCTTGTCGCCGAGCAGGATGAGGGCCGGGGGCAGCAGCAGGAGGGCGCCGCCGACGGACAGCAGGACCACCGAGATACCGGCGAAGGCGAAGGAGCGCAGGAAGTACTGGTCGAAGACCAGCAGGGTGGCGAGGGCGGCACCGACGACGCCACCGCTGACGAACACGGTGCGGCCCGCGGTCGCGCGGGTGACGCGGAGGGCGTCGGCGTTGCTGCGGCCGGCGGCGCGTTCCTCGCGGTAGCGGGTGACGATCAGCAGGCTGTAGTCGACCGCGAGACCGAGGCCGAGCGCGGTGATGAGGTTCACCCCGAAGACCGAGACGTCGGTGAACCGGGAGAGGACGTTGAGAATGCCCATGGAGCCGACCACGGTGAGCAGCGCGAGCAGCAGCGGGAGCAGCGCCGCGATCACGCCGCGGAACACGAGAACGAGCAGCAGCAGCGTCAGCGGGATCGCGATGGTCTCCGCGGCGACGATGTCCTTCTCGACCTGTGTGTTCATGTCGTTGTTGACGGCGTTGATGCCGCCGAAGGACACCGCCACGTCGCCGTCCGGGTCGGACAGGTCCTCGTGGAGCTTCTTGGTGGTCTTGAGGCTCTCGTTCTCGTCACCGTCGACCCGGACCAGGACCAGCCCCGCGTCGTCGGAGCGCAGCGACGGGTCGGGGGTGGCGAAGTACGAGGAGACGATCCGGGCTCCGGAGCCGTCGCCGATCGTCTTGGTGACCCGGTCGGCGGCGGCGCGCGCTTCGGCGCTGTCGACCCCGCCCTTGGCGTCCTTGATCATGACCACCATGTTGGGCTGGCTCTCCGGGAAGGAGTGCTCCAGCGCCGAGGCGGCGGCCACGGAGTCGGAGGCGGGGTTGTCGAACCCGCCGGACTTGAGGTTTTCGAGTACTCCTGCGCCGGCCGCGCCGGTGATGATCAGGAACAGCAGCCCTGCGAGCAGGGTGAACCACGGGCCGCGTCGGCTCTGCCGACCGCTTTGGGGTGGCACCGAAGTGGTCACCATGGGAGGTCCTTTCGTTCTTCTCTGACGGTTCGTCCGATGCCTGTCCGGGCTCTGCCGAGCGCTGTCGGGCCTCATCGGTACTGGGGGATGCGGAGGTACTGGGCGTTGCGTCGAGGAGCACGGCTCGTCCTCTGCAGGGCACGCCTGTCGATGGACCGACCCGAGTCAGAATGATGCTCCCATTCGAGAGCACCGATCTGGATATGAATCAGTGTTGCCATTCGGTGAACACTGGTCCAAGAGCAATGCTCTGATCGTGGACGAGTGATCCAATCAGCGACCATGGGGCAAACTTGAGGCCGTGAGCGTGATCCGAGGAGCCAGAGAAAGGGCCCGTGCCGAGGTCGGCGCGGCCATCAAGGAGGAGGCCAGGCGCCAGCTCGCGGCGGAGGGTGCGGCGCGGCTGTCCCTGCGGGCGGTGGCCCGTGAGCTGGGCATGGCACCGTCGGCTGTCTACCGCTACTTCCCGAATCGCGACGATCTCCTCACGGCCCTCATCGTCGACGCGTACGACGCCCTCGGTGCCGCCGCCGAGGCCGCGCTCGAGGAAGCCGGGACGGCGGATCCGCTGCGGAGCTGGACCGCGGCCTGCCGGGCGATCCGGGACTGGGCGCTCGCCCAGCCCCACGAGTACGCCCTGATCTACGGCTCACCCGTCCCCGGGTACGACGCCCCGCCGGACACCGTCGGCCCCGCCTCGCGCGTCGTTCTCACCCTGATCGGCGTCGTGAAGGCGGCCGACGCGGCGGGGGCGCTCGCCCCGTTCCCCGGGAGCGGGCGGCGACACGAGGGGATGAGCGCCGACGCCCAACGACTCTTCCAGGAGTCCGGCCGCGCGATTCCGCCGACGGCCGCGATCCGGCTGGTCGCCGTCTGGGCGCAGCTCTTCGGGCTGATCAGCTTCGAGGCGTTCGGGCGATTCGACCGGATCATCGACGCCCGTGACGACGTGTTCGACCAGGCGGTGCTCGACCTGGCGCACCAGGCCGGGCTGCGCCCCACCGGCGCCGGATCCGCGGCCGGCCGGTAGCCGTACGGCCCCGGCCGGTGGCCCCGCCGCCCCGCCCCGGTGGCCGTACCTCCCCGGCCGGCCGGGCCGCCGGGGCGGCGGGGCGGCGGCGGGCCGGGGCGCCGGGCGGCGATACCGTACGGACACCCGCGGGACACACGCGACGGCAGATCGACACCCCGCCCTTTAAGTCATGTTCATTCCGCTGAGTGAAAAGGCGCGCCGCCGACCTCCCCGCTTGCAGAACTCTGAAGGCGCGGCGCGAAGTTGACGCACGGCCAGATCGGACGCTCCATCACCACGGCCTTCCGGGTTGCCCGTTACCCGAATGCCCCCGCACGACCTGTCATTTCGTCCACTTCTGACGCCGCGTCATGCAATCCGTCAATATCGGATCGGGGTATCAGCAGCTGTGACTGGTATAGCCATCGTCGGCATGTCGTGCCGCTTTCCCGGCGCCGGGAACCTCAACGAGTTCTGGCAGATGACCATCAACGCCGAGCCGCAGTTCGCAGGGGTGCCCGAATCGCGCTGGGATCACTCCAAGTACCACAGACCAGGCGATTTCCGGGAGTCGCACAGTACGTACACCGACCGGGTGGCCTTCCTCCCCGCCATCGACCAGTTCGCCCCGTCCCACTACGGCGTACCACCGCGCCGGGCGAGGGCCATGGACCCCCAGCAACGCCTCTTCGTCGACCTCGCCCGGGAGGCCCTGCAGGACGCCGGCTGGGAGCGGGGCTCCTTCGACCGCGCGACGACCGGCGTGTTCGCCGGGGTGTCCTCGATCGACTACCGCGACGCGACCTTCGCGCGGATCAACGCCAGGCTCCTCGCGGACGGTTCGTTTCACGTCGGCGAGGACGACCCCGAGCTCCTGGCCGACCTGGAAAAGGCCGCCGGGTCGGCTGTCATGCCCGTGGGGCCGTTCTCCATCGCCGGTGTCATCGGCAACATGGTGCCGGCCGCCGTGAGCGAGGTGTTCGACCTCGGCGGTCCCTCGTACGCCGTCGACGCGGCCTGCTCGTCGGCGCTGGTGGCACTGGACACGGCGGTGCGGAGCCTGCGGTCGGGCGGGTGCTCGGTGGCTCTCGTCGGCGGGGTCTTCGTCAACCTCACACCCAACGCGCTGATCGGCTTCTCCCGGGCCGGCGCGCTCTCCCGGGACGGCGTGTGCCGGCCGTTCGACGAGCGGGCGGACGGCTTCGTGCTCGGCGAGGGCGGCGGTGTGCTGGTGCTCCGTCCGCTGGCGGACGCCCTGGCGGCCGGCGACCGCGTCTACGCCGTCGTGAGCGGCGTCGGCACTGCCAACGACGGGCGCGGCGGCGGCCCGATGACGCCGCAGGCCCAGGGACAGCTGGCCGCGCTGCGCGCCGCCTACCGGGACGCCGGAGTGGCCCCCGGGGCGATCGACCTGCTGGAGGCCCACGGCACCGGCACGCCGGTCGGCGACCGCACCGAGATGGAGGCGATGCGCCTGCTGCGCGACGAGGCGGGCCAGACCCGGCCCTGCTACGTCTCCTCGTCCAAGGCCCTCATCGGCCACACCCTCTCCGCGGCCGGCGCGGCGGGTCTCGTACGGGCCGCCCTGGCCCTGCACCACGGTGTCGTACCGCCGCAGCCCGCCGAGCACCGCGCCAACCCCGAGCTGCGGCTCGACGAGTCGGGGCTGCGCCTGGCCACCGCGCCGCAGGAGTGGCCGCGGGGCGAGCTGCGCCGGGCGGGGGTCAGCTCGTTCGGCTTCGGCGGCACGAACGTCCACGCCGTCCTCGAAGGCGCGCCGCTCCCGGAGTCCGGGGCCGATCCCGCCCCGGAGCGGCCCGAACGGGAGGACGAGCCGTGGCTGTTCCTCCTGTCCGCCGGTTCGATGCCTCAACTGGCCCGGCACGCCCGGGAGATCCGGGACGCCGTCACCGCGTCCGCCGCGCGGCCCGCCGCGGTGGCCCGCACCCTGGCCGGCCGCGAGCTGCTCACCGCCCGGCTGTCGTTCGCCGCCGCCACGCGCCAGGAGCTCCTCGACCGGCTCGACCTGGCCGCCCGGCGGCTGGACGAGGGCGCCATCGGCGAGCTGGCCCCCGGCGTCCACGCCGCGGCCAAGCCGCTGCCCGAGGCGGAGCGGAAGATCGCCTTCGCCTTCCCCGGGCAGGGGGCGCAGCAGCCGGGAATGCTCGCCGACCTGGTCCGGCGCTTCCCGGCGTCGGCCCGGCGCGCCGAGGAACTGACCGCCCTGACCGCCGAGGAGTCGGCGGAGCTCCCCGCGCGACTGCCCGACCTGCTCTGGGCGCAGCACGGGCCCGACGACGCCGAGGCGATGGCGGCCCTCACGGTCACGGACCTGTGCCAGCCCGCGCTCGGCATCACCGCAGTCGCCACCACCGAGCTGCTGGCCGCCTGCGGCGTCGTCCCCTCCCTCACCGTCGGGCACAGCGTCGGCGAGTTCCCGGCGGCGGCCGCGGCCGGCGCGATCGCGGCGGACGAGACGGTCCGGTTCATGGCCCGGCGGGGCGCGGCACTCGCCGCCGCCGTACCGGCCGGAACCGGCGTGATGCTCGCCGTCCAGGCGACGCACGAGAAGGCGGAGAAGCTCGCCGCCGACGTGGACGGGGTCTGGCCCGCCTGCTACAACCACGAGCACCAGCTGGTGTTCAGCGGCGGCGAGGCGGCCGTGGAGCGGCTGCGCGAGCACTGCGCGGAACGCGGCGTGGCCGCGGTGCGGCTGCGGGTGTCGCACGCCTTCCACTCGCCGCTGGTGGCCGCGGCCGACGAGGCGGTGGCCCATCACATCGCGGCCCTGCCGCTCGTGGCGCCCGCCCGTACCTTCGTCTCCGGCGTCGGCGGCCGGGTGTGCGACCGGCCGCAGGAGATCCGGGACCTGTGGAGCCGGCACAACACCGTCCCCGTGCGCTTCAGCGAGGCCGTCACGTCGGTGGCGGACGCCGGGGCCCGTTTCCTGGTGCAGATCTACGGCGGCGACTCGCTGCTGCGGATGGCTCGGCGCACCCCCGGTGCCAAGGTGCTGGACGTCGTACCGCTCACCACGAGCCGGCCGGACGGCGCGCGGGCCTTCCTGACGGCACTGGGCAGGCTCGCCGTGGCGGGTGTGCCGGTGGATCCCGCCCCGCTCTTCCCGGCGGACGCCCCGCCGCTGCTGTCGCTTCCGGCGTCGCCCCTGGAGACCTCGTCCTTCACGATCCTCAAGGGGACGGGCCGGAAGCGGACCACCGACGCCCGGCGCCCCGACGCCCCGGCCCCTGCCGCCCTGGCCGCCTCTGTCGCCCCTGCCGCCCTGGCCGCCCCTGCCGCCCTGGCCGCCTCTGTCGCCCCTGCCGCGGCCGCCGTCACGGCCCCGGCTCCGGTCGTCGTCGCGTCCACGGCCGCCGTGCCGTACGGCTCCACGATCGACCACACGTCCGCCGCCTCCACCCACTCGAACGGTGAATCGAGCATGAGCAGCCTTATCTCGTTCCTCCACGCCCAGGTCGATCTGCTGCAGTCGGTCGGCGCCGTCGCAGGCGACGGCCCCGTACCGAACGGTGCGCCGGCGACCGTGACCGCAGCTGCGCGTCCGCTCCCCGTCCCGGTGCCACCGGCCGACGTCCTCACGGCCGACGCCCCGGCGGTCGCGACCGCTGACCCGGCGGACGTGGTGACGTCCCGTGTGCTCTCCGCGATAGCCAAGGTCAGCGCGTACTCCGAGGACTTCCTGCAGCCGGAGCACGTGTTCGCCACCGACCTCGGCTTCGACTCGATCATGCTCGCCGAGCTCGCCGCGGGCCTGCGCAGGCAGTGGCCGGACATCGAGGTGCGGGCCTCGGACGTGGTGAGGATCAGCACCGTCGGCGAGCTGATCACGACGGTCCAGGAGCTCCTCGGCACCACCCCGACCACCCCCGCCCCCGCCCCGGTGCCGGTACCCACCGAGGCCCCCGCCGTACCCTCCGTGCCCGCGCCCCGCACCGAGGCCGTCCCCGCGCCGGACCGCACCGCGACCGGTGATGTCAGGGCCCTGCCCGAAGTCGTCGCCACGCTCGAACGCTCACGCATGTACGAGCGCTTCGGCGTCCGCAACCCCTACTACCTTCCGCACGAGGGCACGATCCGGGACGTCACCCGGGTCGAGGGCACCGAGCTGATCTCGTTCTCCAGCTACAACTACCTGGGCCTGTCCGGCCACCCGACCGTCGTCAAGGCCGTGACCAAGGCGGTCAAGCAGTACGGCAGCTCGGTCTCGGCCGCCCGCATCCTGTCCGGCAACCGTCCGCTGCACGAGGAACTCGACCGGGGCCTCGCCCGCCTCGTCGGCGCCCAGGACGCGGTCACGCTGGTCAGCGGCCATGCCACCAACGTCACCGTCATCGGCCACCTGGTGGGCCCCGAGGACCTGATCCTGCACGACGCGCTCGCGCACGACAGCATCATCCAGGGCTGCCGTCTGTCGGGGGCGAGCCGCCAGCCGTTCCCGCACAACGACATCACCGCCCTGGACCGGATCCTGCACCAGGTGCGCGACCGCTACCGCCGGGTGCTGATCGTGGTCGAGGGCGTGTACAGCATGGACGGCGACATCGCCGACCTGCCCGCCCTGATCGCCGTCAAGCAGCGGCATGCGGCGCTGTTGATGGTGGACGAGGCCCACAGCATCGGCGTGCTGGGCAAGACCGGTGGCGGCATCGGCCAGCACTGGGGCGTCGACGCCGACGACGTCGACGTGTGGATGGGCACCCTGTCCAAGTCACTGGCGAGCTGCGGCGGTTACGTGGCCGGCCGGCACGAGCTGATCGAGCACTTCCGCTACACCCTCCCCGGCTTCATCTACAGCGCCGGCCTCACCCCGCCGAACACCGCCGCCTCTCTGGCCGCGCTGCGGGTGATCCAGGAGGAGCCCGAGCGGCTCGACCGGCTCCACCAGCGCTCGGCCCTGTTCCTGCGGCTCTCCGCGGCGGCCGGGATCGACGTCGGTACCAGCGAGGGCACGCCGGTCGTGCCGTGCATCACGGGCGACTCGGAGAAGGCCCTCAAGCTCGCCGACCGGCTCTACCGGCGTGGCATCAGCGCCAACCCGATCCTGCACCCGGCGGTCGAGGAGCGGCTGGCCCGGCTCCGGTTCTTCATCACCTCCGAGCACACCGAGGAGCAGATCGAGTACACGGTGAAGGTCATGGCCGAGGAGCTGGCGAAGCTGGCCTGACCCGTCGGCGTCCTGACCCCGTCGGCATCCTGAACCGCCGGCGTCCTCGTCGGCGCACGGAGCGGGCGGACCGGGGCACCCGGGTGCCTCGGTCCGCCTCCCCGGGTCAGACCGCCGTGTCGGGGCCCGCGTCCTTGCCCCGCATGGCGAGGCGTTCCTCGTTCGGGACGACGCCACCGAAGCGGCGGTCCCGCTGGGCGTACTCCAGGCAGGCCCGCCACAGGTCACGGCGGTCGAAGTCCGGCCACAACACATCCTGGAAGACCATCTCGGCGTACGCGCTCTGCCAGATCAGGTAGTTGGAGGTGCGCTGCTCGCCGCTGGGGCGCAGGAAGAGGTCGACGTCCGGCATGTCCGGGTAGTAGATGTACTTCGCGAACGTCTTCTCGTTGACCTTGGCCGGGTCCAGCTTCCCGGCCGCGACGTCCTGCGCGATGCGCTGCGCGGCGTCGGCGATCTCGGCCCGGCCGCCGTAGTTGACGCAGAAGTACAGCGTCATCCTGTCGTTGTCCTTGGTCTGCTCCTGGGCGACCTGGAGCTCCTGGACGACGGACTTCCACAGCTTCGGCATCCGGCCCACCCAGCGGATGCGGATGCCCAGTTCGTCCATCTCGTCGCGGCGGCGGCGGATGACATCCCGGTTGAAGTCCATCAGGAACTTCACTTCTTCCGGGGAGCGCTTCCAGTTCTCGGTGGAGAAGGCGTACAGAGAGAGGTTCTTGACGCCCATCTCGATGCAGCCCTTGAGGACGTCCATGACGACGCCCTCGCCGACCTTGTGGCCCTCGGTGCGCGGGAGACCCCGCTCCTTGGCCCAGCGGCCGTTCCCGTCCATGACGACGGCGACGTGCTTGGGCACCAGCTCCCCGGGGATCTTCGGGGGCGTGGCCCCGGAGGGGTGCGGCTCGGGGGTCTTGTATGTACGCCTGTTACGGCCACCGAGGATCCCGCGTACTGCCATGAGCTGTCTCGTCTCCCTGTGCCTGATGTGCCTGTGTTACTTCTCTACGTATCGCAGCGAGCGCAGTCCGCGCTCCAGATGCCAGTGCAGATAGGCGGACACCAGCCCGCTCCCCTCCCTGACATGCCGCGCCTCGCACGCGTCGGCCGTCTCCCAGTCACCGGTGAGCAGCGCGCTCAGCAGGGCGACGGCCTCAGCTGAGGGTACGACGCTGCCGGGCACCCGGCAGTCGCCGCATATGACGCCGCCCGCCGCGACGGAGAAGAACCGGTTCGGACCGGGCATTCCGCACCTCGCACAGTCCTCGAAGCTGGGTGCGTAGCCGTTGACCGCGAGGGAACGCAGCAGGAAGGCGTCGAGGATCAGGTTCGGGGCGTGCTCGCCGCGGGCGAGGGTCCGGAGCCCTCCGACGAGCAGCAGGTACTGCTGGACCGCGGGCTCGCCCTCGTGGTCGGTGAAGCGCTCGGCGGTCTCCAGCATCGCGGTGCCCGCGGTGTACCGGGCGTAGTCGGTGACGATGCCGCCCCCGTACGGTGCGATCGTCTCGCTCTGGGTGCACAGAGGCAGTCCGCGGCCGATCAGCTCGCTGCCCCGGGCGAAGAACTGCACGTCCACATGGGAGAACGGTTCGAGGCGGGCGCCGAACTTGGACTTCGTACGCCGCACCCCGCGCGCGACGGCCCGCACCCGGCCGTGGCCGCGGGTCAGGATCGTGATGATCCGGTCGGCCTCGCCCAGTTTCTGCGTGCGCAGCACCACGCCGTCGTCCCGGAACAAGCTCATGCGCCCATTGTCCTGTACGCAGCCACCAGAGCGGGCCCGCCTCCGAAGACCGTCCCCGACGGCTGCCCGAGGGGCTCCCCGGTTCAGCTTCCGTCGGCCGCGTCGCCGGCCGGTACCGCGAGCCCCGACTCGTACGCCACGATGACCAGCTGCGCCCGGTCCCGGGCGCCCAGCTTGCCCATGATCCGGCTGACGTGGGTCTTGGCGGTGAGCGGGCTGAGGCCAAGGGTCTCGGCGATCTCGGTGTTGTTGAGTCCGCGCGCGACCAGGCCGAGCACCTGCCGTTCCCGGTCCGAGAGGCAGTCCGGACCGCCCGGGGCGCCCCGGGACGGCAGCTCGGGCCCGCGCAGCACACGGGAGATCAGCCGGGCGGTCGGGCCGGGCGAGAGCAGGGCCTCGCCCGCCGACACCGTTCTGATCGCCGCGAGGAGTTCGGCGGGCCGGGTGTCCTTGACCAGGAAGCCCGAGGCGCCCGCGCGCAACGCCTCGACGACATGCTCGTCGGTGTCGTACGTGGTCAGGACCAGCACCTTCACCCCGGCGAGCTCCCCGTCGGCGGCAATCAGCCGGGTCGCCTCGATGCCGTCGAGCTCCGGCATGCGGATGTCCATGACGACGATGTCGGGCCGGTGCGTGCGGGCCAGGCCGACCGCTTCGAGGCCGGTGCCCGCCTGTGCCACGACCTCCATGTCGGACGCCGACTCGACGAGCATCGCGAACGCCGCCCGGACAAGGGTCTGGTCGTCGGCGAGCAGTACGCGGATCATGGCGCGGTCTCCCCCTCGTGGCAGGGCAGCACCGCCGCGACCTCGAAGCCCCCGGCCGGGCCCGGCCCGGCCGTCAGCGTACCGCCGGTGCTGCGTGCGCGTTCGCGCATCCCGACTATGCCGAACCCGGTCGCCGAGCCGTTCGCCCGGGGGCCCGCGCCGTCGTCGGTGACCTTGACGCTCAGTGCGCCGCGGCCGTCCGGTTCGACGGCCACCATGATCCGTACCTCGGGTCCGGCATGGCGCAGCGCGTTGGTCAGCGACTCCTGCACGATCCGGTACGCGGCCGCGCCGGTCGCCGGGGCCACCCTGCTGCCCGGTGTGCGGACGGCCAGGTCGACCCGGGCCCCGGCGGCCTCCGCGGCCCGCACGAGACCGGGCAGCGCCGCCAGGTCCGGCAGCGGTCCGTCCGCCTCGTGTCCGTCGCCGCGCAGCACCTGCAGGGTGGTGCGCAGTTCGGCGCGTGCCTCCCGGCAGGTGTCGGCGATGTCCTCCAGCGACTGGGCGACCGCCTGCCGGTCGAGCCGGTCGGGGTCGACGGTCAGGATGTGCGAAGCCACCGAGGTCTGGACGCCGATCAGGGTGATGCTGTGGGCCAGCAGGTCGTGCAGGTCGCGGGCGATCCGCAGCCGCTCCTCGGCGACCCGGCGCCGGGCCTCCTCCTCGCGGGTCCGTTCGGCGCGTTCGGCGCGCTCCAGCACGGAGGCGACGTACTGGCGGTAGATGCGCACATCGACGCCGCAGAACAGCACGGCGATGATCCACCCGGAGACCCGCAGCACCTGCAGGCCTTCATGGGCGTTGACGGTGAGCCACACCGTCACCATGACGGAGAGCACACCGATCCCGGACAGCAGCGTGCGCAGCGGCCGTCCGGTCACCGCCACCGTGTAGAGGGCGATCCAGGTCTGCGGCATCGGTGCCGAGTGCGCGTTGTCGAGCGCGTGGTACGGCACCAGGACCAGGATCATGGCGAGCAGGGCGAGCAGTGGGCTGCGCCGCCGCCACACGATCGGTACGGCGCTCGCGATCAGCAGCACCCAGCCGAGCGCGTCCGGCGTCCGCGCCTGGTCGGTGGTGAGGGCGAGGACGGCGGAGAGCGCACCGGCGCCCCCCGCGACGAGGGCGTCGGTGCGCGTCTTGTGCGGTGCATGCAGGGGGTCGCGGTTGACGACCGCCAGGATGCGTTCGCGCCGGCGCATGGATCGGGACACGCCGTCATCCTCCGGTACGCGCACGGGCACCGTCACCGGTTCCGCACGAGTTCGGGCTCGCGCGGCCCGGGGGCGGCGGGCGTCCGGCTGAGCTTCCCCGGCCACCAGATGGTGCGCTGGAGTGCCACGCTCGCCGAGGTCACCAGGTAGGTGCGGACGAGGAAGGTGTCGAGGAGGACACCGACCGCGATGACGAAGCCCATCTCGACCAGGCTGACCATCGGCATGTTCGTCAGGACGGCGAAGGTGGCCGCGAGCACCAGTCCGGCCGAGGCGATCACGCCGCCGGTGGTGCGCAGGGCGGTGAGTGCGGCGGCGGTCGGTTCGGCGCCGGAGAGCGCCTCCTCGCGGACCCGGTGCATCAGGAAGATGCCGTAGTCGACGCCGAGCGCCACCAGGAAGACGAAGGAGAGCAGCGGCAGTCCGGGATCGGCGCCCTTCAGTCCGAGGACCGGTTCGAAGACCAGCCCGCCGATGCCGAGGGCGGCGCCCCAGACGGCGACGACTGCGGCGACGAGCAGCAGCGGGGCGACGAGGCTGCGCAGCAGCGCGATCAGGATCAGCAGGACGGAGAGGAGGACGAGCGGGACGACGATCTTCAGGTCCCGGGCGTCGGCCGTCTCCAGATCCATCTGCTGGGCGCTGGGACCGCCGATATGGCTGCCGTCCAGTCCGTCGCGCAGGGCCTTGATGGTGGCCTGTTCGCCCGCGGACTCGGGGGCGTCGGTGGCGGCGGCGGAGAGTTCGGTCCAGCCACCGCCGCTGCGGCCGCGTTCGACGGCGGCGACACCGTCGGTGGCGCGGGCCTTCGCCATGGTCTCGGCCACCCGGTCGGTGGGGGCGATCACGGTGATCGGCCGGGTGGACCGCTCGGGGTAGGCGGCGGCAAGTGTCTCCATCGCGGAGATCGAGTCCGGTTTGCTGGTGAAGGAGTCCTCCTGCTTCAGGTCTCCGGGCATGTTGAACGCGCCGAGCGCCAGCGCCCCCAGCAGCACACCGCCGCAGGCGAGTACGGCGACGGGCCGGCGTCCGGCCGAGCTGCCCATCGCGGCGAACAGTGAACGCCGTTGCCGGGGCGTGCTGCCGTACGCGGGGACGAGCGGCCAGAACACTCGGCGGCCGAGCAGGACAAGGAGCGCGGGCAGCAGCGTCAGCATGGCGAGCAGTGCACAGAGTACGCCGACAGCGGCGATGGGGCCCATGCCTCGGCTGCTGGTGAGGTCGGCGGCGAGCAGGCACAGGAGGCCCGCGGCGACGGTGCCGGAGGAGGCGAGGACAGCGGGTCCGCAGCCGCGCAGGGCGGCGGACATGGCGTCGTACGGCCGTGCGGCGCGGCTCAGTTCCTCGCGGTAGCGGGAGACGAGCAGCAGCGCGTAGTCGGTGCCCGCGCCGAAGACGAGGATGGTCATCACGGCGGAGCTCTGGCCGGTGACGGTGACGTCGAAGCCCCGGTTGAGCCCGTGGACGACGGCCATGGACAGCGCGTCGGCGACGCCCGCGACGACGAGCGGCACCAGCCACAGCAGCGGACTGCGGTAGATGACGATCAGCAGGATCGCCACGACGGCGACGGTCGTGTAGAGCAGCGGTCCGCCCAGCGACGTGTAGACCTCCTGGGAGTCGACGACCAGCGCCCCGGGGCCGCCCACCTCGACGCTCAGCCCGCCGCCGCCCTTCGCGACGTCGCGCACCTCGTCGACGAACGCCTTCCTGGCCTCGTCGTCCTGGCCGGGCTCGGTCGAGGAGACCGGGTACATCAGCGTCGTACCGTCCTTGGCGGGGACGCCCCTGGGGGTGCCGGTCAGGGTGTGGCCGCCCGCGAGCGCGGCGGCCTGCCGGTCCGCCTCGGCCCGGTCGGCGGCGGTCAGACCGCCGTCGCGGTGGTAGACGAGGACGAGATCGGTGGACTCCCCGCCGGGCAGCGCGTCCTGGATCTTCGCCACCTGCGTGGAGTCGGCGCTCGCCGGCAGGTAGTCGACGGCCCGGTTGGTCTGTACGCCGGCGAGCTTGCCCGCCAGGGGCCCGGCGAGCGCGATCACGGCGACCCAGAGCGCGAGGACCGCCCAGGGCAGCATGCGCCTGCGGCTGCCCGCCCGGGGCGGTGTGCCGCTGTCTTCTGTTACGGCCCTCATCACGGGCCCCCCTTCGGCCGGTTGTCCGGTACGTGTCCAGACTCCCGGCCGCCGGGGGCCGATTCGTCGCGCTGGGGGCCGACTTCGCGGCTACTGCCGGGGTGGGCGAAGGGGCGCCCGTACTCCCGCGGGAGTACGGGCGCGGTGCGCAGCGGTGTATGTCACGAGGGGGTGCGCGCCGCCGCGGCGAGCAGCCGGGCCGTGTCCTCCGGGCAGAGCTGCAGCGCGGCGCCGACCGTGGTCAGCACCTCGCGCTCCGCCGGGCTGTACGGGCCGTCGGCGAGCGCGATCCTGGCGCCCTGCAGGAGGATCGATTCGCGTCCGCCGGGCGCCAGGTGCGGGGCGAGGGGTTCCAGCGCCTCGTGGAGCTCGATGGCGAGGGCGGCGCCGCACGCCTCGGCGGCGGCGTCGAACGCGGAGCCGTGTCCGATGTCGGCGGCGAGGACCTCGACGACGGTGGAGAGCTGGTCCTCGGTGCAGTCGTCGAACCCGGCGCCGCGCACGGTGGCCGCCGCCGTCTCCAACGCGGTGCGGGAGGCGGTGCCACCGGCGGCGAGGATGCCGAGCGCGACGATGTGGACGGCGCCCCGGAGCATCGCGGAGAACCGGGTGGTGGTGGGGTGGTCGAGCGCGTCGGTGCCGAAGTGGGTCCGGCAGGCGGCGCATTCGACGACGGGGCCCGCGGTGCCGCGGCGCAGCAGTGGCACGCCGAGCACGGCGAAGCGGCGACGGCCGGTGAGACGGCGGTAGTTGCGGTCGCCGCCGCAGCCGGGGCAGAAGAACTCGCCGTCACCGACGGCGTCCCACGTGGTGCGGATGCCGCAGATACGCAGCTTTATGGCGCGTTGTCCCAGGGCTGACCGCACGTCGCACACCTCCGTAACGCTCCGGCAACATTGCCGTGTTGACGTGATGTTAACCACAGTCGCGAGGTGACGTCAGCACCTCGCTCGTCACAACCGTCGGGAGATGGCCGAACCCCGCCCCCTGGAGCGGGTGGGCGGGGTCCGTCGGCCGTGCGGTTCTACGCCCTTTCGGGCGCGGGGTCAGCGGGTCGCGCGGTTGACCGCGGAGACGACCGCCTTCAGCGAGGCCCGTGTGGTGTTGGCGTCGATGCCGATGCCCCACAGGACCTTTCCGTCGATCGCACACTCGATGTACGAGGCGGCCTGGGCGCTCGCGCCCTCGCTCATGGTGTGCTCGGTGTAGTCCAGCAGACGGGCGTCGATGCCGATGGCCTGCAGCGCTTCGAAGAACGCGGAGATCGGACCGTTGCCGGTACCGGTCAGCACGGTGTCCGCGCCGTCCACGGTCGCGTCGACCGTGATCGTGTCCTGGCCGTCGGAACCGGTCGTGGTCTGACCGGAGCAGATCTGTACGCGTCCCCAGGCGTTCTCCGGGTTGGGCAGGTACTCGTCCTGGAACGTGGACCAGATCTGCGTCGGCGTGACCTCGCCGCCCTCGGCGTCGGTCTTGGCCTGAATGATCCGGGAGAACTCGATCTGCATCCGGCGCGGCAGGTCCAGCTTGTGGTCGTTCTTCAGGACGTAGGCGATTCCGCCCTTGCCCGACTGCGAGTTGACCCGGATGACCGCCTCGTACGAGCGGCCGACGTCCTTCGGGTCGATCGGCAGGTACGGCACCGCCCACTCGATGTCGTCGACGGTCTTGCCCTGGGCGGCAGCGTCGGCCTCCATGGCGTCGAAGCCCTTCTTGATGGCGTCCTGGTGGGAGCCGGAGAAGGCGGTGTAGACCAGGTCGCCCGCGTAGGGGTGGCGCGGGTGGACCTCCATCTGGTTGCAGTACTCGCTGGTGCGGCGGATCTCGTCGATCTGCGAGAAGTCGATCTGCGGGTCGACGCCCTGCGAGAACAGGTTCATGCCCAGCGTCACCAGGTCGACGTTGCCGGTGCGCTCGCCCTGGCCGAACAGGCAGCCTTCGATCCGGTCCGCACCGGCCATGATCGCCAGTTCGGCGGCGGCGACGGCGGTGCCGCGGTCGTTGTGCGGGTGGACCGACAGGCAGATGTGCTCGCGGCGCGACAGGTTGCGCGACATCCACTCGAACCGGTCCGCGTGCGTGGACGGCGTCGAACGCTCCACGGTGGCGGGCAGGTTGAGGATGATCTCGCGGCCCTCCTCGGGCTGCCAGACGTCACAGACGGCCTCGCAGACCTCCAGGGCGAAATCCAGCTCGGTGTCGGTGAAGATCTCCGGGCTGTACTGGTAGCCGAAGATCGTCTCGTCGCCGAGGATCTTTTCCGCGTACTCCATGACCAGTCGGGTGCCGTCCACCGCGATCTGCTTGACCTGCTCCTTCGAACCGCGGAAGACCACGCGGCGGAAGGTGGGAGCGGTGGCGTTGTACAGGTGCACCGTGGCGCGGTGGGCGCCGCGCAGCGACTCGACGGTCCGCTCGATCAGCTCCTCGCGGGCCTGGGTCAGGACGGAGATCGTCACGTCCTCGGGGATCGCACCCTCTTCGATGATGGAGCGCACGAACGCGAAGTCGGTCTCGCCGGAGGACGGGAAGCCGACCTCGATCTCCTTGTACCCCATGCGTACGAGCAGGTCGAACATCTCGCGCTTGCGGGCCGGCGACATCGGGTCGATCAGTGCCTGGTTGCCGTCACGCAGGTCGGTGGACAGCCAG
The DNA here is from genome assembly GCF_053599875.1 of Streptomyces sp. NPDC005151. Classification (NCBI taxonomy): domain Bacteria; kingdom Bacillati; phylum Actinomycetota; class Actinomycetes; order Kitasatosporales; family Streptomycetaceae; genus Streptomyces; species Streptomyces sp. NPDC005151. Next base: position 40,580 of record NZ_JBSFYR010000059.1, read on the forward strand.
CGGGGCGCCACGGTGATCCGGTTGTCCGGCCAGGTGCGGTCGGGGATCTCGACGGCCTCGTACCGGCCGTACTTGTGGACCGGCATCCCGGACGGCTTCTGCAGCTGAGTGGCGTTGGTGATCGGCGTGGGCCGGCCGACGGCGTTCTCGGCGGGGGTCTGAGCGGGATTCGCGGCGGTCATGACGTACGGCTCCTCGGGGTCCAGCGGTGGGACGGCCGACTGTGTCGCTGCAACACCAGACTCCGCGGGGAGGGGGTCGGCCTACGACTACAGGCCCTCGCCGCGGCAGCTAAGAAGAAGCAGCCCGAAACGCATGATGCGACGAGACTAACCGAGAGGCGCCCGAGACGTCGGTCGTGTATCAGTATGCGGGACCGGACCTCGGTAACGGGTAAACAGTGATCGGTCACTCCATTTGTCCAATCCTGATGGCAAACAGTGACATGGCGATGACGCAGTGCCACAGTCGAACCCATGCAGCCTCGACCTCAGCACGGGTTCCGCCCCGTCTTCTGCACGATCGTGCCGCCCCACGTACTCGACAAGCTGTCACAAGCCGACGACCCCGATCTGGCCGGTCCGGCCCGCCGCACCCTGGAGGGCGACGCCGCCCGGCGCACCCGCCGCCAGATGGCCACCCTCGTCACCCCCGCACCCGGCCCCGTGACGACGGACCAGCTGTCCGACAAGCCTGAGCGCACGCTCTACGACTGCCGCCACAGCACGCAGCTGCCGGGCTTCAAGGTCCGCGGCGAGGGCGGGGAGCCGACGAGGGACGCGAGCGTCAACCGCGCGTTCGCGGGACTCGGCGCCACTTTCGAACTGCTGCTCACGGCGTACGGCCGCCATTCGATCGACGGCAACGGGCTGCCGTTGATCGGCTCCGTCCACTACGACGAGAAGTACAACAACGCCTTCTTCGACGGCGAGCAGATGGTCTTCGGCGACGGGGACGGGGAGATCTTCCTCGACTTCACCGTCGCCATCGATGTGATCGCCCACGAGCTGACGCACGGGCTGACCCAGTACACGGCCAACCTGAGCTATTTCGGCCAGTCCGGTGCGCTCAACGAGTCCATGTCGGACGTCTTCGGTTCCCTGGTGAAGCAGTACTCACTGGGCCAGACCGCCGACCAGGCGGACTGGCTGATCGGCGCAGGTCTGCTGGCCCCACGGGTGCAGGGCGAGGCGCTGCGCTCGATGAAGGCGCCCGGGACGGCGTACGACGACGACGTGCTCGGCAAGGACCCGCAGCCCGCGTCGATGGAGGACTACATCCACACCACCGAGGACAATGGCGGTGTACACCTCAACTCCGGCATCCCGAACCGCGCCTTCTACCTGTTGGCCACGGCACTCGGCGGCAACGCGTGGGAGCGGGCGGGACAGCTCTGGTTCGACGTCCTCACGGGCCGCCGCCTGGCCGCGGACGCGGAGTTCACGGACTTCGCCCGCCTGACGGTCGAAGCGGCGAGGGACCGCTTCGGCGAGGGCGACGAGTTGGAAGCGGTACGGAAGGCATGGTCGGAGGTGGGCGTGCCGTCCGCGTAGGCCCGGTCACGGTTCCTGTCCTCGATCGCCGGAGCTCGGCCAAAAAACAAGCCCCTCCGGCGATTGAGGAGCGGGGTCCGGGGCAGAGCCCCGGAAACAACCCGAGAGGAGTCGAACCATGCGGATCCAGGTCACCCGCACCGGCGGCTTCACCGGCATCGCCCGCCACCGCGAGATCGACACCTCGGACCTCACCGACGCAGCGGAGTGGGAAGCCCTGGCCGAATCCGCACTCGCGGCGGGCCGCGGCACCCCACCACCCGGGGTGCCGGACGGCTTCCGGTACCGGATCACGGTCGACGACCGCACCGCGCACTGCGCGGATCCGCACCTGACCGACGCCCAGCGCGCACTGATCTCACGCGTCCTCAAGGAGGGCGCGTGAGGTCGACGCACAGCTGACCCGCCCACGGACTCCGCCGGCGCTCAGAACCCCAGCTTGCGCAGCTGCTTCGGGTCGCGCTGCCAGTCCTTGGCGACCTTCACATGCAGGTCCAGGAAGACCGGCGTGCCGAGCAGCGCCTCGATGTGCTTGCGCGACTTCGTGCCGACCTCTTTCAGCCGCTTGCCCTTCGGGCCGATGATGATGCCCTTCTGGCTGGGCCGCTCGATGTACACGTTCGCGTGGATGTCGAGCAGCGGCTTGTCCGCGGGCCGGTCCTCACGCGGCAGCATCTCCTCGACGACGACCGCGATCGAGTGCGGCAGCTCGTCGCGTACTCCTTCGAGCGCGGCCTCCCGGATCAGCTCCGCGACCATCACCATCTCGGGCTCGTCGGTGAGGTCGCCCTCCGGGTAGAGCGGCGGGCTCTCGGGGAGCAGCGGCGCGATCAGGTCAGCGAGAAGGTCGACCTGGCTGTCCTTCACCGCGGAGACCGGAATGATCTCTGCCCATTCGAAGCCGAGCTCCTCGCCGAGACGGGAGACGGCGATCAGCTGTTCGGCGAGCTGCTTGGAGTCGACCAGGTCGGTCTTGGTGATGATCGCGATCTTCGGGGTCTTCTTGATGCCCGCGAGTTCCTTGACGATGAACTTGTCGCCGGGGCCGAGCTTCTGGTCGGCGGGCAGGCAGAAACCGATGACGTCGACCTCGGCCCAGGTGGTCCGCACGACGTCGTTCAGCCGCTCGCCGAGCAGCGTGCGCGGCTTGTGGAGGCCCGGGGTGTCGACCAGGATCAGCTGTGCGTCCTCGCGGTGCACGATGCCGCGCACCGTGTGGCGGGTCGTCTGGGGCCGGTTGGAGGTGATCGCCACCTTCTGGCCGACCAGAGCGTTCGTAAGGGTGGACTTGCCCGCGTTGGGGCGGCCCACGAAGCAGGCGAAGCCGGCCCGGTGGGGGGCGTTGTTCTCAGCCTGCTGCGCAGCAGCTTCTGGGTTCGGTCGAGCGCTCATGGCGCCCATTGTCCCCGATCCCGGCGGCCCCGCCGCACAGCGGGCGGCCTGCTGTCGTCTCAGGCCCTGCGGATGCGGCTCCGCCGGGCCCGTATCCACACCCCCGTACCGCCGCCGACGATCACCAGCAGGACCGCGGCCATCAGCCAGGGCAGTGCGATGTACCGGGCGGCGGCGGACTCGTGGGTGTCGCGAGCGCTCGCGGTCAGTTCGATCTCGCCCCATTCCAGCTGCGGCGCGTCGGCCCACTTCTCGGTCAGCCGGACCTCTTGGCGGGGCAGCAGCTCGGACGGGATCTTCTTCAGGTCGCGGGCGAGCAGGGTACGGCCGAAGAGTCCCTGGGCCTTGAGGGCGACCTTGGGGTTGAGGGTGACGTTCCCGCGGTTGTGGAGGGTGTACGAGATGACGGCCCGGCTCTCTCCGGTGCCCGGGACGAGCGGCTGGGTGTGCTTGACGGTGACGTCGTCGACGGACAGCGCGGGCATCGCCGGTCCGTTCACCCGGAGATAGATCCGGGCACCGACCGCTTTCCGGATGCCGACGGCGACGGCTCCCCGGTCGGCAGGGTCGATGCGTTCGTCGAGGGCGACGAAGGCGCCCGGGTGGTCGCCGGGCTCGGCGGTCTCCGGGAGGGTGACGGTGACCGGCACGGTGACGGAGCCGTGCCGTTTCACGGTGACCTTGTCGCGGCCGGTCCTCGCCCAGGCGCCGATGGAACGCTGCTTCTCGCCCGGGGAGCGGACGGCGAACCCGCCGTCGCGTTCGGTGTTGTAGGCGTCGGCGGCGTACAGCCGGAAGGTCAGCGGCTCGGCGGTCTTGTTGGTGACGGTGACCTTGTCGGTGAGGGTGGCACCGGGGTCGGCGGAGAGATAGAAGTACGGGCGCTGCCCGTACTTCGTGGTGGCCGGGTAGACGGACCAGCTGCCGTTGTCGGCGGCATGGCCCGCGGGTGCGCCGAACAGCAGCAGGACGGCGGCCAGGAGGAGTATGTACAGCTTGCGCACGGTGCGGAACCCCCAGGGTGCTCGGTGCGGACGGGGTGGGCCGGCCGGGTTCACCGCCCGGCCCACCGGTCGGTCGGGGACCGACGCTCAGGTGAGGGTGAGCGTCAGCACGCCGGAGTACGTGCCGGTCGCGGTGTACGCCGGTACGTCCAGGGCGAGCCGGGCGTCGACGGTGAACTCACCGCCGGTGAACGCCCCGTTCGGGGTGGACGCCAGGGTGGCGCCCGCACTGCCGACCGAACCCTCGGAACCTGCGGCGCAGGTGCTCGGGCTCCCGGGCTTTGTCGCGCAGACCGGGGTCCAGCTGAGCGCGGAGGCGCCGATCGTCGCACCACCGGGGCCGCTGAAGTCGGTGACCTTGCCGGTCAGGGACCAGCCCGCGGGACCGCCGCGGAAGTCCTTGACCGTCACCGTCTGCAGGGAGCCGCGGGAGGCGCCGCCCGTGCCGAAGTCGACCGCCGACATCTCGACGGTGTCGCCGGCCTGGGCCATGGACAGGGTGCCCGCCTTGACGGACGAGGTGAGTCGCTGGCTGTCGCCGGGGATCTCCCCGCCGCCACCGGTGACGGTGTACGCCTGCGGGCCCGCGCCCTTGTCGGCGTCCCAGCCGGAGCCCTCGTACGCGACGATGCCGGTGGTCGCCGGATCGTTGACGGTGAGCTGTCCGGTGAAACCGCCGTGGCTGTCGGCCGTCACCGTGACCGTGTCCGCGGTCTGGGTGCCACCGGCCCGGCCCGCCAGGGTGACGTTCGCGCCCGCGGTGAACTTCGATCCGGTCACGGTGACCGGGTCGCCCGCCTTGCCGGAGGCCGTACCGAGCTGGATGGCACGCTCGTTGACCTGGCCGCCGCCGTTCGTCGCGATGACCGTCTGGGAGACGGGGGCGGGCGGGTTCGTCACCGTGCAGGGGGTGTCCAGTTCCATGATGTAGCTGGTGTGGATGTTGTAGTCGCCGGGCGAGAGCGTGATCTCACCGGGTGCGGTGACCGTGAAGGCGCCCGTCATGGAGAAGGACGGGAAGGTGCCCTTGCCGGGTACGGGGTCGTTCTTCTTGGGGCCGGCGACGGTGACACTGCTGCTCTGGGCGCCGCCGACGGTGACCTTGCCGGTCGGCGTCATGATGTCGGCGGGCAGGGCCAGATCGACCGGGTTGCTCGCGGCCGGCTTGACCACGGTGTACGTGATGTTGACCGTGTCACCCACCTTCGGGGCGGCGTTGTCGACGCTGATCTGCGCCGTCGTCGTCCCGTCGATCGGCGGGATGCCCGCGATGGCCGGCGGGATGCAGTGCGTGGAGAAGTCCACCGCGACGGAGGCCGTCGCCAGGGCCTGCGCGGGGCCTGCGAGTCCTCCTCCCCCGGTGACGACGAGCGCGGTGACGCCGAGCGCGGCGGCCCAGCGGCGCCTGCGGTCCGGGTGTCTTCGGGTGGCGGATCTGCGAATGGTCGGATGCGTGGTCGGACGCATGAAGCCCCCTCCTGCGGGACGCGGCGCAGCGGCTCTTCTGCGCCGGCAGGGGGCCATTGATGACTCCGGCCGAAAAGAAGTCAATGACAGCGAAATGCCACAACTGATGGGCCATCAGATGCTGTCAAGATCCCTGCTCCCAGGAATCTTGACGACATCCGAGGTCAGAGCCTGTCGGGTGACCTCTGATCGGGCGGCCACGCCCTGGCACGCACGCTTCCCGCGTTGCCGAAACGCCCTAGTGCCCCTCCCGGCAAGCTTTGCCCCGTCGCGCCGCCCAGCACGCCCGCTCGCCGCGTTGGCCAAAAGCCCTGGTAGCTCCTTCCCCAAGCTCTCAACTTCGTTCGAGCAGGGGAGACCCCATCCAAGGACTTCCGGCCGCCTTGCGATCGCACGCACTGGACGACGCTCCTCATGGGGCAAACATTGCCGGTCACGGCACTAGTAGGGCTTTGTTAGGTACCCCGGATGATCACGCAGGAGTAGGGTTGTGATCTTCTTTCAGGTGTGACACCTGAGGAAATGGAAGAGGTCCGTCCGCGCCTGGAGGCGTTCGCGGCTCAGATGCTCGGCTCGCTGGCCCGTCGGGACCAGCGGGCCAAGGGTGAGCTGTATCTGCGTGGGCTGATGCTGGACGGCAAGCGCAAGTCCATGCAGCCGATGGCCGATCGCTTGGGCGTGGACCACCAGCAACTCCAGCAGTTCGTCTCCTCCTCCACCTGGGACTACTCCAAGGTCCGGGAACGGGTGGCCCGTTGGGCTGCGGCGCACATCTCTGCCCAGGCGTACGCCATCGACGATGTCGGTTTCCCCAAGGACGGCTACGACTCGCCGGGGGTGGCGCGGATGTACTGCGGCGCGCTGGGCAAGCGCGGCAACTGCCAGATCGGCGTCAGTGTGAACCTGGTGTCCGACCGTGCCTCCTCCGCCATCGACTGGCGCCTGTTCCTTCCCGAAAGCTGGGACGACACCAAGCACGGCGACGACGCGTTGCTGGCGCAGGCGATCCGACGCCGCCGCGCCAAGGCCGGCATCCCCGAGACTGCTCGCCACCGGGAGAAGTGGCGCCTGGCCCTGGACATGCTCGACGAGGTCCGCGAAGACTGGGAGCTGCCAGACCTGCCGGTCGTCGCCGACGCCGGATACGGCGACGCCACGGGCTTTCGCGAGGGCCTGACCGAGCGCGGCCTGACCTACGCGGTCGCGGTCAAGGCCACCACGACCGCACACCCCGGCGACGCCACGCCCGCGCGCCCGCCGTACTCCGGGCAGGGCCGCCCTCCCGTGTCCGCCTACCCCCAGCCGCACACCACCCTGCGCGCGCTGGCCCTGACAGCCGGACAAACGGCCACCCGCACCGTCACCTGGCGCCAGGGCAGCAAGGCCACCAAGCACAACCCGAACGCCGAAATGCGCTCACAGTTCCTGTCCCTGCGGGTCCGCCCGGCCAACCGGTCCATCCGCCGCGCCGCCGACGGCTCCCTGCCCGAATGCTGGCTGCTCGTCCAGTGGCCACCCG